>CAXBJE010000102.1:0-9075 GCA_963975525.1 uncultured Owenweeksia sp.
AATACGGGCCGGTAAATGCCAGCTCTCCGAAATATGCCCTTGCCACGGCTCAAAAATTCATGGATTTAAAAGTGCCAATTCCCATTCTCTGGGTGCGTGGTAGTGATGATCAGATTGTTTCTGATAACTCCTTTTTTGAACTGGGTACTTTGGGTAAGCTTGGTTTGGTGCCCAATTATCCGGGTGAAGAAATTTACCCACCACAGCCTATGGTAAAGCAAACCCGTTATGCTTTGGAGCATTTTAGTAAAGGTGGTGGTAGCTATAAGGAAGTTGTAATGGAAGATACGGGCCACACCCCTTATATAGAAAAGCCTGAGGAGTTTTCGCAGCTTTTGCACAATCATTTAAAGCAAACAAGCTAAATGGCGGAAGAGGCATCGGGAAGTATGGTGTGGGCAACAGCTTTTCTGTTGCTGGCCTTTATGGGGGTTACTCTCTTTTTTGTAATCAGGGGTGCTCTCCGCATCAAAAATATTGATGATTATGCCTTAGGTAGCATTGCCTTTTCGCCAGTGGCTATAGGTCTTGCCCTTGCCGCTTCTATGACCAGCGCTGCCACATTTATTATCAACCCGGGTATTATTGCGCTCTTTGGCATTAGCGGGGTAATAACCTATTGCAGCTTTGGTGTCGTTGGTGGTTTTAACCAAACGGTTTCGCAAACATGGCAGTACGGCCAAATCGCTAACCATGGCTCAGTGGATGGGTAGCCGTTTTAACAGCCCGGGCATGGAGCGATATTTCGCATTTTTGAGTTTGCTCCTCATCACTTTTATAGTACTCATTTGCGTTGGGCTTACACAGGTAATTTCTAAAAGTTTAAATGCCGATCCAACATTTGTGCTACTCGGTATTGTGATTTTTGTTTTTGGGTACATGATGTTTGGGGGAGCCAACTCCATGGTATATACCAATACTATTCAGGCAATACTTATGTTGATTGTAGCTGTAGTTTTACTGGGTAGCGGGTACGAGCATTTTACCAATGGCGTTCATGGTTTTATTGATAAACTTGGGGCTATTGATTCTTCTCTTACAGGGGTGATAAATGCTGAAAGTCCTTTGTTTAGAGATTACTTTGAAATATTCTTTTGCCAAGCGGTAATAGGGGTGGCCATCATCTTTCAGCCACACATCATTACCAAATCTTTATTACTAAAAAGTGAAAAAGACGTAAATCGCTATTTGTTGACAGGGGTGCTGGTAGAGATTATCTTTTTTATGGTGGTAATTACGGGTTTGTATGCCCGGCTGGAGTTTCCAAACCTTATGCTGGGCGATGTGCCTATAAAACCCGATGAGGTTGTATCAACCTATGTGGTTAATGAGTTTCCTGTATATCTTGGATTGCTGGTGGTGCTGGGTTTAATATCGGCAGGTATATCCACTCTGGAGGGACTGATACAATCTTTAAGCACCACAATTACCGCAGATATTATTTTACCCCTTAGCGGGAAGAAAAAAGCGGAAACAATGGCCGAAATGAAAAGTCAGGTAACACTTAACTGCTGGGTGATAGTGGTTTTGGCAGTAGTATCCTTCGGTTTGTCTTATAGTCAAATTATAGCACCAGATCTTAGCGTGGCCATTTTTGCCCAAAATGGAGTATATGCCTACTTTGCCGCAGCCTGTGTGCCTGTAAGTGTGGGCTTGTTTTTTCCTAAAGTCCGTAGCCAACCGGTGTTTTTGGCGGCAATTGCAGCGGTAGTTGTTCACTTTGCAATTTACTATCTCCGCCTTACACCCTATATGGAAACTGCCATTCGCAATCCTGCAGTTCCAGCTACTTTAGCTATTATGTCGGCTGTAATTGTGGTTGTGGTTTTTCACCAGTTTACAAAGTCAAAAGCAGTATAAAATGTCAGGTATAGATTGGTTTGCCAAATGGAATATGTATAGCCCTTATAAAATGGCTGTTAAAGATGCATCTACCAATGAGAGTCTTACGTATGGCGAATTACATCATGCCGGGGAGCAACTGTCTCAATACCTATCCCAAGAAAAAGGGATTGCTAAAGGAGATCGTATTGCTGTAATTTCAGATTTTGGATTGGCCTACTTTGTACTTTTTGCTGCTGCTCAAAAACTGGGCTTTGTTTTAGTTCCTATAAACGAAAGATTAGCTGCCCGCGAGGTGGCCTTTTTACTTGGCAATTGTGAGCCTTCCCTTTTAATTTATGAAGAAAAGCATGCGGCACTTGCTAAAGAAAGTAATGCAATGCTTAAGATTGAAACCGCCTCAAATGAAGATGTAATGAACTGGAGCCAGGGACATCTTAATTTTGATTTGCCGGAAGGCCCAACTGAGGAAGACGCGGTATTTATTTTATACACTTCGGGTACAACGGGTTTTCCTAAGGGCGCGCTTTACACCCATAAAATGATGATGTGGAATAGTTTGAATACTGCACTGCGCCTTAATGTTACCGCTTTTGATCACACCTTAATGGTGATGCCTCCATTTCATACAGGTGGGTGGAATGTGCTTACAACCCCTTTTTTGCATTTTGGTGCATCGGTTACCGTATTGCCAAAATTTGATGCTGATGAGGTTTTGCAACTTTTGGAAAGTGAGGGTAGCACCTTGTTTATGGCAGTGCCTACCATGGTGCGTATGCTGGCCGATAGCCCACTGTTTGATGGGTCTAAACTGAATAAGCTCCGATATTTTATTGTAGGTGGTGAAGCATTACCAATCCCACTTATCGAAAAATATGCTGCTAAAAATGTAATGATCCGACAAGGATATGGCCTTACAGAAGTGGGCACTAACGTAACTTCTTTGGCAGCTGAAGATGCAATACGAAAGCGAGGTTCTATTGGCTTTCCAAACTTTTATATAGAAACACGTTTGGTAAAAGAGGACGGGGAAGAGGCAAGTGCCAATGAAATTGGAGAACTATGGCTAAAGGGCCCGGTGGTAACCCCTGGCTATTGGAAAAATCCCGAAGCCACTGCTAAAAGCCTAGAGAATGGCTGGTTTAAAACCGGTGACCTGCTCCGTAAGGATAAAGAAGGATATCTGTATGTGGTAGATCGGATTAAGAATATGTTCATCTCAGGGGGTGAAAATGTGTATCCCGCTGAGGTTGAGAAGTATCTGGCTTCGCATCCTTCTATTAGTGAAGTGGCTGTAGTGGGCATTGCCGATGAAAAATGGGGTGAAGTAGGCAAGGCCATTATAGTGGCTACAGATAAGCTAAGTGCTGAGGACCTAAAAGTATTTTGCGTAAAGGGCCTTGCTAAATTTAAAGTGCCTAAGCAGTTTGTTTTTTTAGATGCCCTTCCTAAAACTGACAGTGGCAAAATTGACCGAAAAGGTTTGACTACTTTGTAAATTCCTTTCACCATTTTCGCCAATTACTACCTTTAGCGCATGAAGCAGAAGTTGGCGCGGTTTACCGCTTTCGCGGAGAATTTATTTCCACACGAAGTGTATTTTTTAGGGAGCATCGAAAATTTTCAGATTGAAGAGAATAAGGAGATTCTTCAGGTGATGCACTATAATTTGGAGCATCGCTTTAAGCCCAAAAAATTTGACCCAGCTATTGATAAGCGTAAATATTCCAACCTTAAAAAATGGATGGAAGAAAAGCTGGAAGAGGCAGATGTAGACAGCCAGCTATTAATCATTCAAAAGCTTGAGGCAAGGGTGTTGCTCGATCAGGTTGATGGTGCAACCGAAAGGGAGATTCAAAAGTGGCTTGATCGCGGTATTCCTTCTCATTATTATTTTAGGAAGATTTATGAGCTGGCCCAGCATTTTGAGCATTTTCTGCTCATCCGCTTACGCGAAAAGGCAGGGCAAAAAGTGGGCGAATATTTAGATAAACATCGGGGAGCCTTTGAGTATGCTCAGGAGGTTTTTAACAAGCTACAGCGTGCTACAGCAGATATCATAAGCCAATATCGGAACAGAAGTGAGTTTCATGAAGAATGGGAAGAGTTTTTAGAGCAGGTGGTTTTTCATACCGGTTTAGATGGCCAAAATCAATATGCTGCATTTATCCGCCTGTCATTTTTATACCTCAATACAGGTGATAATGAAAAGTTAAAGTCTCTTTACAATCATATTGATGGACAATTTAAGGAGGGGCGCTACTACTCCAGAAGGATTTTGGCAAATTATTACGCCAACCGATTATTGGTATTAAGCCGCTATAGCAGCCTTGATGAAGCCGAGCAATATGGTTTTTTAAGCATCAGAAGAAAAAATGCAGATTATCTGTTTTACCTCACCAATTTAAGCGCAGTATTGCTTAGGCAAGGTAAAAGCGATCAGGCTTTAAAGCTGTTGCGAGAGGCGTTTCCTGAAATGCGCCAATCTACAAGCATGCACAACAAGTTGGGCTTTATTGCTTTTTACGTAAAGTCTATGACGGATATTGGTCGAGTAAAAGATGCCGAAGACTTTGCTGACTCCTACCTTAAGGCTTACCCCAAGCAGGTTATGGCCGAAAGGTGGCATCTGTTTTTTGTGGCCTATTTCCGCACGTTAATGATACAGGAGAAATATGGTAGACTGCTTTACCTGGCCCAACGCTACAAGGTGGAAACTCTGGATAAGGATAATCGCAATAGTATATCATACTTGCCAACGCTTAGCTGGTATATTGCCGTGGCGAGGTTTATTGAAGAAGGCTTGCAGGCGGATAAACTGATAGGAGATATGCAGGAATCCGTAACTGGTATTGCCTTTAATGTAAAGAGATACAGCCGACTGGAAAAGATTTACAATGAACTACAGCCTGTAGCTCCACAAGTATTAGGAAAAAACAAGTCCGTAATATTTAGTGGCATTCTAATTAGCTGAAAAACAACATGCTGTGATTTGAATAGGTATTTATTGGTTAAAAGTCAGTATGACTGAACTATAGTGTGGTAATGGCTAGGGTGTGAGCTATGTTAACTTAGTGTAAAATTTTGCAGCTAAACGTAACTAAGTAAAATCCTAAAAACAAAATGAAGAAATTAAAAATTTGGTCAATAGCTATGTTGACGGTGTCATTTGGAATGATAAGTTGTGACAAGGAAGATGATAGTGATGACAACAATAACCCCGTGGTAAAAGTAGGGGCTCAGGGCGAGTGGCAATCATCAGGAAGTGATGTGGCTCCTTTGTTGGTTTCACTTTTTAACACAGATTCTATTTATGTAAACTTTGGTACTGATATGACCTACACTGTAGAGCAGTATGATAGTACTGGAGCTATGCTTACCCTTGCAGGAGTTTACACGCAAACAAAAACAGGTACAGGTGAAATTTATACTATCTCGCTTGATCAAACTTCACCGGCAGTGCTTACAAGCGAAGGAATGTTTGAAGTTACTGGTACTACCATGAAGTATGAGGTGGTACAAACATCTCCTGATATTGGTGCTGTTCCGCCTACTGCCGCAGCTGGCTTTGGCAGCACTAATGGTGGTGCACTTGGAACACTAAATGTTCAGACTTACCAGCGTATTGAGTAAAATGTGATTTTTAAATTGAAAAAAAGGCGGATTTGTTCCGCCTTTTTTATGCCTTAAAAATATCCCATGAAAAAAATTGTATTCATTTTCCTTTTATCTACTGGCTTTTTGGCTGCCCAGCTCAATAATGATGCAGGAGTAAAAGTATTTGATAAGGAACTTCCGCAAAACTCTGAGCGCGATTTTCAGTTTATTGCCTATTGGTATTCACAAGCGGTAACATCAAACTATTACCCTACCAATGATTTTTTGAAAGGACAGGTAATTGGCCGCTTGTTTGGGCAAAATACCACCACCACCTCTGATACAAATACAGGGTTTTATGTGGAGCAAAGGTTGTTGCCATTTTTTATCTATCAACCTAAGCTCTTTAATGGTAGAGCCATTTTACGAGCCTCTTTTGAAATAGATTTTACCTGGGGCGATGCCGCTTACGGTACAGGAGGAAATTTTGGCGGTGGTGTATCCTCAGATCAGGTAAACCTACAAACCCAAAATGTAGAATTGGAGCTAATTCCATTTAAAAACTGGACGATTAATTTAGGTCTGCAGCGGATGTTTGATTCTCCCTATAATCCTTATCGTACACTGTTTGGCACTATGACGGAAACCGGATACCGGCTTATGTTTTGGGGTACCGATGCTACGGGAGTTTCCGTACGCTACCAAGGTGATTACAACCGCTGGAAATTTGGCGGGTGGAAGTTTTATGAAAACCAAGTGCAGCAAAATGATGATGTAAGTATGTACGAGGTAATGTATGAGCGTGACATTAGTAAAAACTGGCGTTGGGGTGGTAGTGTAAATTATGTAAGAGACAGGGCCAGTGGCGAAGGCGGTCCCTCAATATTGGGGCAAGGCCTAAATTCAACACTAAGTGATTACAATGGCACCTTTCGTTTTCCCCTTGGCGGGAACCCCTATAAAGCAGATATTTTTTGGTTGGGAAGTTTCTGGAGCCGTAACCCTGACTATGTAACCGACCGCCTGATGACAACCGGTTTTGTGAATTACAACCTTGGCTCGGTTGATACTCTGGTGGCTGATGAAGCTTATGCTGAGGTAGCCACTGTAGGAGGAGTTACAGCTAACTTAAAAGGTGGGTATCGTTACGGAAATACAAAAGGCGATGTTGTGGTAGGTGATTTTATATACACCAGTGGTGATGGTAATGGCATTAAGGATAATCATTATGGGGGTGTACTAACAGGAAACAACTGGGGAACTCCAGTTAGTGTATGGATAAGCCATGGAGCGTATATTCTATTTCCACATGGCAATGTGGTAAACCGTTTTGTATCGGCTGTAAATGATGTTTCCAACCTGGGCTATGGCCTTACGGGAGGTACACTCAATCTGTATCATGATTTTATCCCTAATAAACTAAATGTTAAAGTTGGGGCCGCAACAGCACTAAGTAATGTGGCGCCTTCAGGCGGAGGAAATTTTATGGGCCTTGAGGTTAATGGCCGCATAAGCTGGGCGCCAAAAGTGTATATGAATTTGGAGCTACATGCCGCCAATTTATGGCTGGGAGATTTTTATGATAGCGGAAAGGTAAATGGTGGAATGAGCGACAGACCTGCTAACCCATGGACGATTTTTTTAGCGTATAAATGGTTAATGTTTTAAAGATGAAAAAGACTTTAAAAATAATAGTAACTCTGGTAGCAGTTGCCTTTCTGGGCTCTTGTATAACGCCATACGCCAATATTGAAGGCTTCAAAACTATGGACGATCTACAATATGATTTTCCTGTAAAGAGGCAACTTTTGAGTTGCGGAGCTGAGATAGCCTATGTGGACGAAGGCAAAGGCAAACAAACCATTATATTGGTTCATGGCCTCGGTAGTTATCTGCAGGCGTGGAAACAGAACATACCAGAATTAAGTAAGCATTATAGAGTAATAGCCCTGGATTTGCCGGGTTATGGAAAATCTTCAAAAGGCCCATGGGAAGGCAGTTTAGAGTTTTTCTCTGCCACTGTTGTTGAGTTGGCAGACAGCTTAGGAATTAATCAGTTTGTAATGGGAGGCCACTCTATGGGTGGGCAAATAACTGTGGTTACTGCTCTTAAATATCCCAACAGAGTAAGTAAACTTATACTCACAGCCCCTGCCGGATTTGAAGTTTTTGATGATGGAGAGAAGGAATGGTTCCGTTCCGTGGCTACGCGCAGCCTTACCAAAGCCGCTTCGCCTAAGGCCATTCAAGAAAATTTGGCTATAAACTTTTACAAAATGCCCGAGAGTGCCGAGTTTATGATTGAAGACCGAATTGCCATGCGTTCTGCCGCTGACTTTGAAGGTTACGCGCACATTATTGCTCAGTCTATTAAAGCAATGGTAGATCGCCCCGTTTTTGAATATTTGGAGGACGTTAAACAACCCACCATCATCTTTTTTGGTGAGGCCGATCAGCTTATTCCAAACCGGTTTTTAAATGGTGGAAAAGCAAAAACCATTGCTGAAGAAGGACATGCTAAAATGCCAAATAGCACACTTGTAATGATACCTAAAGCCGGCCATTTTGCCCACTATGAGAAGGCTCCGGTATTTAATGAAAACGTGAATACCTTTTTGAAGTAAAAAATTGAAAGTAGTTTTCTCAGCAGGATGATTTTACCCTTGTGGTAAGGTTGTCCTGTTTTTTTGTGTTTAAAAATCCAGCACCAAAACCATTTCCTGACTAGCCACCATTACTGGGATGTTAAACTCATGTTCCAGCTTTACTCGCAGGCTATCAGCGGCACTGGGTTCACCATGATTGAGTACAATCCGTTTTGGAGTTTTCTCGGCTTTATGCAACCATTCCACTAACTCCTCTCTATCTGCGTGTGCAGATAAACCGTGCAGTTGCGCTATTTGTGCTTTTACAGGATAGTACTTTCCAAAAAACTTTATTTCATCAGTACCATTGGCAAGGCTATGGCCACGGGTTCCCGGAGCCTGAAAACCGGGGAGAATAACCAACGTATCGGGGTTGCTGATGTGTGCTTCAAGATGATGAAGGATACGGCCACCGGTTATCATTCCACTACCTGCAATCACAATCTTTGGTTCATCCATGTTTACAATGGCCCGTGAAGCATGATGGTCAGATACCACCTCTAACAGGTTGGTAAGTTCATCTAAAAGTTTGGGGTCATGCAAAAAATCATAATAGCCAACCAGCACCTCCGTAACGGCTGCTGCCATTGGGCTATCCAGGTAAATCTTCATTTTAGGGATTCGCTTCTGATCCATCAGCGTAATCAGTAAAAAAATAATTTCCTGGCTGCGCTCTACCGCAAAGCTGGGTATCAGTATTTGCCCTTTTCGGGAAATGGCCCCATTTATCAGCTTTTCCAACTGGTCAAAGGGAGATTCCACTTCATGCAGTCTATCTCCGTAGGTGGATTCTAAAATCAGTAAATCACATGCTGGTAGTTTTTGGGGTGGAGACATCACCAATGGCTTAAGTCTACCAACATCTCCTGAAAATACGATTACTTTTTCACCGGCATGTAGCTCTACAAAGGCACTACCGGGGATGTGTCCGTTAGGTTTAAAGGTAAACCTGAGGTTGGGGCCTGGTACCATCCAATCGCCAAAATCATGA
>CAXBJE010000103.1:0-9003 GCA_963975525.1 uncultured Owenweeksia sp.
GTCTACAAGAGTTCGCTGCTTTTGGTGATCTGCTCTAAGTTCTTCGAATATATTCATGGTTGTATTTTTATTTTTAAAGCCAACCATCATACACTCAATTTGTTTGTGAACAACTAACTACTAAGTTCAAGGATTTCACTTTTGATGTTCTCTCTGGCCTGCGCTTCAAAACGCCCATAAAACTCCGCGGTTTGAAATATCCTATCCTGTTTAAGAAAGTTCTGTAACACCTTTTTTCTGCCGGGTTTGTAGAGGAGGTCGGGGTATATGCTGTATTCTCTACGCACATTACTTGCATATTTTTGATAAGTGCTGGAATCCTCACCCAGTATGGCCATATCAATATCCAACAGGTAACGGGTGTCATTGTCTTCCGTAGGAGCATGATGTTGCGTAGCTACAATTTGCTGAAAGCATTTTTTGATTTTCTCAATAGGAACTCCTAATTCCGTCATTCGCTTTTGAGCGAGTTCGGCACTTTTAAGTTCATTGTCTTTGCGAGTTGCCTTGTAGATGATATCATGGTAAAAGATGGCAAACAGCAAAGTGTTATAATCTTCAATTTGACTTTTGCATTGTTTTGCCTTCTCCAACATATACTCCAAATGAGTAAGGTTATGATAATGACGTTTGGGACCGGAATATTGTTTTTCAATCTCCTGCCAAAGGGAGTTGATGAGGGGTTGGTTGGAGGAGTACTGGGAGCAGAGGTTTTGGAAAGTGGAAAGGACGTTTGTCATTCAAATAAAGGTTTCAATTTAGAAATTGGCTTAATCAAAGAAATCAAACAGAAATTCCTCCCTGTAGTTAATGTCGTATTTTTTAAGAAAATCAATATACTCTAATTTAAAGGTCTGTTTAGCGTGATGAGTCTCTTGGTTTTCTATGTAGGTGGCCACTTTTCCAATTTGAGACTTACTGCACGAAAATGCTCCAAAACCTGCCTGCCATGAAAATAGAAATCGGCAAAATTGCTTTTCGCGAATGAATTGCGTTGAGGATTTTTTTATTTCTCTAATTAAATCAGATAAAGCACAGTCTGGTTTTATTCCAATTAGTATGTGTACATGGTCGGGCATGCCATTGATGGCCAATAGTTTTTGATTTTTATTAGTAACGATACCCGTGATGTATTTGTACAGTTCGTCTTTAAAAGACGGGTGGATCAGAGCACTTCGGTTTTTAACAGCAAAAATTACATGAATATAGATCTGTGTAAAGGTATCGGGCATGGTTGAATTTTGAAATGAAAATAGCGATTTATAAAATATGCGACCCCTCTGGGGTCGGTTGACCTTTGTGCTGATGGTACTATTGATATATGACCTCTCTGAGGTCAATATAAGTCTGTTGAACAGGAAACTATTAACGCACAATGTTTGCGACATACCTAAATTTCAAAGGGTCAGACGCCAAAGGAAGTTCACTATTGCTATTGACCTCACGATGGTCACTAGGATCCTGTTGAACTTGGAAGCTATTAATTCACAAGGCATGCAACATGCTTGACCCGAGTGGGTCAGATGCCAATCGAAGTGCTCTATTGATCTTTGACCTCTTGAGGTAAAAAGAACCAGTTTAAACGGCAAATTTCTAATCACAGTTTTTGCAAAATACTTGACCCCAGCAGGGTCATATATCAATAGAAAAACAGGGCCCAATTTTTCATCGACCCCAGCGGGGTCGCATATAACTGAAACACTAATCCAACAAAAAAAAACTCCCCCACCAATACTGATGAGGGAGCTATATGAAATGCATCAAAGAGAATACAACTTTGTTGGATGGTTAATGTAGTTGAAAGGATCAAAAACTTGACCTCCGGTTTGGGAAACCTACATACACCATTTTTCCCCAGTATTCATACGGAGGCTCTATCTCAAAGTTTGTCAAACGATAAGCTGAAATGGCTTTTGTGACGGAAAGTCGTGCCTTTTCCTTAACTCGTTTTAAATTGTTGAATTCAAGAGTTTCGACAATTGGAATTCCTTCTTTTGAGATATAAAGACCTACAAGAAACTTCTTGTCTGTTGGGAACATACCGTAAAGGAGAGTTGAAATAATAGTATCTAAACTTTCACCCGTTGAGGTAATTAAGTTTTCAATATAAGGTTGTTTAAAATCAAATTCTAAGTGCTGGATTATAAATTGGTTGTTATTTAATTGAAAGAGGCTGGAAGAGTTTTGAGTTCTGCTGTTTAACCTACCATTTTTCATGCTAAAGGTTAAATAGATGTTATCCACTGTGAGCACATGAAGTATATTGGATTTGATAAATACCTCCTTTAACCACACTTTATGGGATACTGTTTCAATAAGCATTGGATGATTCAACCTCAAGTCCCTGACAGAATATTTTCGCAGAAGTCTTCCTTTTTTGTAAAAAGAAATAACAGTTGTGCGGTTATCCGGACGGCCTTTTACAAACCAGTCATCAATCGTAACGTGGAATAATCCATTTTCTGAAAAGTAATTTTTGAATCGGAAGAATCGATTCACGGAATAAATGATGGAACTATCCTTCAAATCCATTACTTCGAATTTTCCCTGTTCACCGTAAATAGTATAGGGTGTGTTCTTAACAAGGATATTTGATTTGGGCAGAAGGATTTGATTATATAAATTTTCTTTTGGTAAGTCGGCAAATGCATTAATCCAATACGCTAATAGTAGCATTGCGAAAATTACCTTGGGATGGATCATTTTAATAAGCTTATATGTAGTTAGACAAATGTGGGAGGATTTCGTTGCTTCGTGAGAATTCAGACTTTGAAATCTAATAAAAAAAACTCCCCCACCATTACTGATGAGGGAGCTGTATAAATTCTAAAAATGAAGGTCTAAATACTAGTGTCTAAAATCTAATATCTCTCGTCTATCCCTTCTTATTATCCTCTTTAATTTTATTCAATGCACTACCGGCACGGAACCACGCAATCTGACCTTCGTTGTAGGTGTGATTACACTTAATGGTGTCAGTGCTGCCATCGGCATGAGTCAACTTAAGGTGGATAGGCTTATCCGGTGCAAATTCATTAAGATCGATTGTATCGATAGTGTCGTCTTCCTGAATTAAATCATAGTCTGCTTCGTTGGCAAAAGTCAACCCAAGCATTCCCTGCTTTTTAAGGTTGGTTTCGTGGATACGGGCAAATGATTTTACCAAAACAATGGCCATACCCAAGTGGCGAGGCTGCATGGCAGCATGCTCACGGCTACTTCCTTCACCGTAGTTGTGGTCTCCCACTACTATGGTTTTAATACCCGCAGCTTTGTATTCCCGCTGTACACCAGGCACGGTACCATATTCACCGGTAAGCTGATTTTTTACATTATCGGTTTTGTCATTAAAAGCATTTACAGCACCAGTAAGGGTGTTGTTGCTAATGTTGTCCAAATGTCCGCGGAAGCGTAACCATGGGCCAGCCATAGAAATATGGTCGGTAGTACACTTGCCTTTGGCTTTAATAATAAGCTTCATGCCTGTGTAGTTCTTGCCGTCCCAAGGCTTAAATGGCTCAAGCAACTGCAGGCGTTCAGAGCCTTCGGCCACTTTTACGTCTACATTGCTACCATCTTCGGCTGGTGCCTGATAACCTGGGTCTTCAACTGCAAATCCTTTTTCAGGAAGTTCAATACCTTTTGGTTCATCCAGTTTTACCTGCTCGCCATTTTCGTTGGTAAGGGTATCTGTAAGTGGGTTAAAATCCAAACGGCCACTAATGGCAATAGCAGCTACCATTTCTGGTGAAGCCACAAAGGCGTGGGTGTTTGGGTTACCATCTGCACGCTTTGCAAAGTTTCTGTTAAAGCTATGGATGATGGTATTCTTTTCTGCCTTGTCTGCGCCTTTACGTGCCCATTGGCCAATACATGGTCCACAGGCATTGGTAAATATGGTGGCATCCAAATCTTCAAATGTCTTCAATACTCCATCTCTGTCTGCGGTATAGCGCACTTGTTCTGAACCCGGGTTAATCCCAAAATCAGATTTGGTTTTTAACTTTTTATCTACTGCTTGTTGTGCTATAGATTGAGCACGGGTAAGGTCTTCGTACGATGAGTTGGTACAAGAACCAATTAATCCCCACTCAACATCCAATGGCCATCCGTTTTTCTTAGCTAATTCACCCATCTGAGAAATTGGGGTAGCAAGGTCTGGTGTAAAAGGTCCGTTGATGTGCGGCTCTAAAGTAGACAGGTCAATTTCAATTACCTGATCAAAATACTTTTCAGGATTGGCGTAAACTTCAGGGTCACCGGTAAGGTGTTCCTTAATGGCATTAGCACCATCAGCTACTTCATTACGGCCAGTGGCACGCAGGTAGCGCTCCATGGCTTCGTCATAACCAAAGGTAGAGGTAGTGGCTCCAATCTCTGCACCCATATTACAGATAGTACCTTTTCCTGTACCCGAAAGTGACTTAGCACCTTCACCAAAATATTCAACTACGGCTCCGGTACCACCTTTTACAGTAAGTATCCCCGCCACTTTAAGGATTACATCCTTAGAAGCTGTCCAGCCACTCATTTTACCGGTAAGTTTAACACCGATTAGCTTCGGGAATTTAAGTTCCCAAGGCATGCCCGCCATTACATCAACGGCATCGGCACCACCCACGCCAATGGCAATCATACCAAGGCCGCCAGCATTTACAGTGTGGCTATCGGTTCCAATCATCATTCCACCGGGGAATGCATAATTCTCTAAAACTACCTGGTGGATAATTCCTGCGCCCGGCTTCCAGAAACCAATGCCATATTTATCAGAAACTGAAGAAAGGAAGTTGAAAACCTCGCTACTCTTATTAATGGCTTCCTGTAAATCCTTATCGGCACCAAGTTTGGCCTGAATAAGGTGATCACAATGGGCGGTTGAAGGAACAGCAACTTCTTTACGTCCGCTTTGCATAAACTGCAAAAGAGCCATTTGCGCTGTAGCATCTTGCATCGCCACGCGGTCTGGTGCAAAATCTACATAAGATTTAGCGCGCTTAAATTCTTCGCTAGGTAATTCATCCCAAAGGTGAGCATATAGAATCTTCTCGGTAAGGGTAAGCGGACGACCAGTTAATTTACGGGCGGCTTCCACACGCTCCGGAAATTTGGCGTACACTTTTTTGATCATGTCAAGATCGAATATCATAATTATATGGGTTTAAGTACTTTATTTTTTTTGAAGCTGTCGCGAAAGTACCAAATCAGCATGCCATTTAAAAGTGCGATAGACTTTGAATAATAATAGATAATGTTTCTAAATAGGTTCAAATCATTTAAGTGTTGCCTTCTTTTTTAAGAAATAAAGAAACAGAATAGCCTATTTATGAGAAATCTTCAATTATTGATATTTAGATTTCAGAATGTGAGAATGGGGAAGAATGTAGTTTGGTGAATGTACATGGTATGTTGACCAAAGTGTATTGTACAAATTACGGCCTACAATGTACACTCAATCTAGCACCCAATATGAAACAACGCATCACCCTTATGGATAAGAGGGAAGTTGTTGTGGCCGATAATGTAGCCATCGTAAGGGCTTTTCACCTTTACAGAATAATCATTGGTGGGGCTGCTGATGTAGCCAATGGTTTGGCCTTCTTTTACCTTTTTACCAGATTCTTTTTTATGGCGGAAAAGTCCTGAAACCTCAGCTCGTACCCAATGAGACTCCTTAAAGAACAGTGTGCTTGTAGGCGGTTTGGGCGCTTTGTTCAGCATCCCAAAATGATGCAATACGCGCTGAATTCCTTCTATACCGACTTCCACGGTTTTAGGGTCTATTCGAAGAGTTTCACCACCCTCAAACACCACTACTGATTTCCCCATCTCATTAGCGGTTTCCCTAAAGGAACCCTTAATAACATTGGAGTTTAGAGTGAATGGAGCATGGAAGGCACCAGCAATTTTTTCTGCCGTTTTATCCCCTTCCTCATATCTTATTTGAGGATAGTTGGTGCGGCTTGCACCTCCTGTATGGAAATCAATACCAAAATCAATAACCGGTAAAATGTGATTGGTCATCATATAGGCTACCATACTCGCAAGACTGCCATCTTCCTTACCGGGAAAACTCCGGTTGATGTCTTTGCCATCAGGTACCTCGCGGCTAAAGTTTATAAATCCATAAACGTTGATGATGGGCATGGCTACTATGCTACCACGCTTTAGTTTTTCAGCAAACTCTTTACTCAAAAACTTGCGGACTATCTCAATACCGTTTACTTCATCACCATGCATACCGCCACTTAGCAATACGGTTGGTCCTGGTTCTTTACTGCGAATTACATGTACGGGCATGTCAATGGGAGTACCAGAAGGCAGGCGCGCCACATTTAATTCCAGGTATCGGGTTTCTCCTGGCCTTACTACTTCTCCATCAATGACAATATTGTCCATTTATAATCCTGTATATGACTGTGGGGTAATTGCCCGCAGCTCGGTTTTTATAGCATCAGAAACCTCCAAGGTATCAATAAACTTACTAATGCTTTGGCTGTTAATGCCCTCATTTGTGCGGGTAAGAGCCTTTAGCGCTTCGTATGGATTTGGGTAAGACTCCCGTCTCAAAATATTTTGAATTCCCTCAGCAACAACGGCCCAGTTACTTTCCAAATCGGCATTAATCTTATCGCGATTAAGCAACAATTTACTTAATCCACGTAAGGTGGAGACAATAGCAATATGGGTGTGACCAAGAGGTACTCCAACATTTCTTAAAACCGTACTATCAGTAAGGTCGCGCTGTAGGCGCGAAACCGGAAGTTTAGCCGCAAGGTGCTCAAAAAGGGCATTGGCAATCCCAAGGTTTCCTTCGCTGTTTTCAAAGTCAATAGGGTTAACCTTATGCGGCATGGCCGATGAACCTACTTCACCTTCCTTAATTTTTTGCTTAAAGTAGTCCATGGAAATGTAGGTCCATAAATCACGGTCCAAATCAAGAATTATGGTGTTGATGCGCTTTAGGCAATCAAACATTGCCGCAAGGTTGTCGTAGTGCTCAATTTGGGTTGTGGGCCACGATTGGTTCAGACCAAGAATTCCATTCACAAAATCTTCTGAAAATGCCCTCCAGTCAACTTCGGGGTAGGTTACATTATGGGCATTAAAGTTACCCGTTGCACCGCCAAACTTTGCCGAAAAAGGTATGTGTCTCAGTTGGCGAAGTTGCTGATCGAGTCTTTCCACAAATACCATAATCTCCTTACCCAAACGGGTAGGAGAGGCTGGTTGGCCGTGTGTGCGAGCCAGCATTGGGATGTCTTCCCATTCATCTGCCAGCTCATTTAGGGTAACTATCAGTTCACCTAAATCTGTAGAGTATTCGCCTTCAATAAAATCTTTTACCGAAAGGGGAACGGCAGTATTATTAATGTCCTGAGATGTAAGTCCAAAGTGTACAAACTCACGATACTTACCAAGCCCCAAGTCATCCATTTTTTCCTTAATGAAGTACTCTACAGCTTTAACATCATGGTTGGTAACACCTTCTATTTCCTTTATCTTCTTAGCATCGTTTATAGAAAAGTCAAGATAGATGTCTCTAAGGTCGTTGTATTTAGAGCGATCAAATCCCTTAAGTTGTGGTAGGGGAATTTCACAAAGGGCAATAAAATATTCTACCTCAATTCTAAGTCTGTAGTTGATAAGAGCAAACTCAGAGAAGTAATCCTTAAGCTTATCTACCGTTTTACGATAACGTCCGTCAATGGGGGATATAGCAAGAAGTTGATTTTCCATGTGGTTTTATTAAGGCGGCAAAAGTAAAAATTTAGCAGTGGGGGTGCTCAAAGAATATAGATACTTTTAGCAGCGGCCTTTTTGGAGTATTATGAAAAAGAAAAGAGCCGCCTTAGGCAGCTCTCAAATTCAAAATAGTATTTATCTAGTTCCTTAGCGGAAGTCAGTAATTTCATAAATGGCGCGAAAGCCAAATACCATAACTCCCTGAAAGCTTTGGTAGGTAAACAATCCAGTACTCATTCTGTATCTGTCGCCAATGTGCCAGCGAACTCCGCCATGGGCATATATTCCATGGATGTTTAGAAATCCAGATTCTCCAATAGTGTTAATGTCTCTGTTATTACTATAGCTAAAACCATATACGCCATAACCAGCTCCGAAGTAACCTCCAAAGTCGTTTCTTGATCGGTTAAGGCATCCGTAACCTAAATTTATATCAAAAGATACAGGTACGCCATATGCTAGTGAGCTTGAACTTTCTCCAGTAGAACTAGCACTAAAGCTAAAACCTAGACTCACAGGTGCACCAATAGAGTAAGACGCACCTCTGTTAATTTTAAATGCAATCCTCGGGTGATAGGTTAACTCAGGGCTTCCGCCTATGAAGTCTTTAGAAATTTGGTAGCTGTACGAGATACCTGCTCCATGGTGATACTCTTGTGCGGAAAGGTTGCTGTTAATACTTAAAGTAAAAACACATCCAAATACTAGGGCCAGGTAGTTTTTCATCATATAGTTTTTAGTTGATGGTGCAAATTAAAGAGAAAATAAAACGCATTTGTAATTTTTCTGACAGAAAACAACTGGTTTTGTCGATAACAGGTAATGGATGCAAGCAAGAGAAAGGATTAATTACTGTATGTTAACTAACGTGAAGAATTAATCCCTTCAAATATTCTCCTTCGGGGTGATAAAGATTTACGGGATGATCAGCTGGCTGGGTAAGTCGTTCCACTATTCTTACGTTACGATTACTTTCAATAGCTGCGGCCCTAATGGTGTCTTCAAACAATTTAAAATCTACGTGTTGTGAGCAGGAAAAGGTGAAAATGTAACCGCCTGAAACTACCTTTTTCATTCCTGCCAAATTTAGCCGTTTGTACGCCTGCACTGCGTTGTGTGTACTTCTTCTATTTTTTGAGAATGCGGGTGGATCGAGAATTATCACATCAAAATCTTCATCCGAAGTTTTCATGTATTCAAATACATCACTTGTAATCCCCTCATGCTTTTCAGCAAAGCCATTAATCTCCGCATTCTTGT
>CAXBJE010000104.1:0-8996 GCA_963975525.1 uncultured Owenweeksia sp.
TGAGTTTGATGTTGATTTTCTCGCTCTTGTTTTTGGTATCATCACTTTCAATTCGCACACCATTTTGGTCAATAATAATGTCTACCGAGCCATCAGAGTCATGGGCTTCTATTTGAATACCATCAATATCATCATCCTCAAAGTAGGTTTCGTCATCTTCTTCATATTCTGGTATGTCACAACCATCGCAGCTTAAGCCACGATCAGTCATTAACCACTTAGTGCTTCCCATTTCTAAATCCCAGGTGTTTTGCAGGTTTTCAACATCCTCCAACACTTCAACTATGCTTTCATCAATATAGGCGCTGTAACCTTCCGGCAGATAAAGTACTACCCGAACATGTTGGCCTCTAAATTTCTGGCCTTTATTCAAAACATAGTGATTTGGAATCTGAATTGTAGAATCTTTCACCACTATGTCATAGCGGATTTCGCGGGCATTGTAGCGTGCTGCCTTACGGTCGCTTCAGTGTAAATTTTTAGATAGGCGTTTTCTCCTTCTGCTTTTCTAACATCCAGCTCCACAAAGTCAAAGGCGTTCATTTCACCTTCATGAATCCAGTTTGGAGCATCACCAATCAAAAACTGTTTATTCAATGAGTCAGAATCCAGTACCAGCGTATAATTTTTGGCGGTACCTAAGGGCAACTCACGAGTGATTTCGGCATGGCGATCAAACTGTAAACCTATTTTAACTCCAGAAACCAGAAGAAAAACAAGACCTAAAAAGGTGGTCAAAACCAAGCCACTACGTGTTGGCGTGTTTAATGGCTCCAGCTGAAATAGCAACCTGATTCCAAAGTAGAACAGCAGGAAAAATGGGGCTATTACGCTCAGTACAATACCTGCCAAAAGCAGATTATAGTGCCCCTCACTTACTGTTACCAGTTGAAAAAAGTCGAATAGGTCGCTAAGGGCATAACCAGAACCTGTAATTTCTACACCGCCAGCAAAAAGTCCGATAACCAAAGCTGCGAGTATTACAAATCCCATTAACAGGAAAAACAGGCCAAATAGCTTTCCAAGCACCTTAAATATCAGTTTAAGTGCATCTAGAATAAAATCGCCCAAATCGGTAAAGAATGAGGACAAATGGCTTTTGGTTTTCTGATAATCAAGGTCAGAAACCTTATTGCTAAATCCCTGCATTTCCTCTCTTATGGAGCGCTCTATGTTGGATATATTGACCTTTTCACCTCTCATCTGCAGTTTTTCTGCAGTGGTTTGTGCTTTTGGAATAATCAGCCACATTATGATGTAAAACAGAAATCCGAAACCGCTAAGGAATAGGATCACAAAAAGTAGTCTAATCCAAATGGTATCTACATTAAAGTAGGCTGCAACACCAGAGGCCACACCACCTACTATACGATTGTCGGTATCTCTAAAGATTCTCTTTTTACGACTGGTGAATTCAACTTCCGGAGATTTAGGGGTTTCTTCACCACCAAGGTCCAGATAATCTTCCGGCTGGCCCATTATTGCAATTACTTTATCAACGTCTGCAAAGTTTATTACATCCTTATTCTCACCCGTTTGCTCTTTAAAAAGCTCGGCAATACGCATTTCTATGTCGCTGATAATCTCCTTACCGCCTTCAGTATTTACAAACTGGGCTTTAAGGGTGTTCAGGTATCCTTCAAGGCGGATAAATGCATCTTCATCAACATGAAAGATGAATCCCGCTAGGTTTATGTTTAATGTCTTATTCATGGCTGATCAGGATTTTTTAACGGTTTTGTTTACGGCTTCAACAAGGGTATCCCAGGATTGTAACAATTCACTCAAGGCGGTTTTCCCTTGGTCTGTAAGGGAGTAGTACTTTCTGGGTGGCCCTGAGGTAGATTCTTCCCAGCGATAGGCCAGGAGGTCGGCATTTTTAAGGCGGGTAAGTAGGGGGTAAAGGGTACCCTCCACCACTATCATCTCCGCTTTTTTAAGATGCTCAATAATATCTGATGCGTAGGCGTCTTTGCCCTCAAGCATAGACAGGATGCAGAGTTCGAGAACTCCCTTGCGCATCTGTGCTTTGGTATTTTCTAAATTCATCTTTCCATTTCATTAAAGTTAGGAACTCCATTAGCTAACATTCCCGGCTGCAGATCGGTAATGGTCACCATGTGGTAGTATGTGTTGCTATCCACCTTTAAAGTGAGTTCATGCATCACTTCGGTGCTATTAAGTTTAGTACTCGTAAAAGTTAACTGCTGGTTATCAGCAGTTATATCATAAGTCTGCTTTGTATTATTTACAGGCTTCAGGTGATGGATGGTTGACCGTTGCTTGCAGGCCACCATCCCAATCAATAAAAGTGCTGTACATATTAAACAAATGTTTCTCATCATATAGAACTTGGTTAAACAAAGATATATGAAAATTTTAGTACTATGCAATACAAAGTACTGTATTGGTTTGTAACTAACTGATTTATAGGGCTAAAAATTTTAGAGTAAATTTAAATGCGTATGAAAAACTCAGTTTTCCGATACCATTTAGAGAAACATACGGATGATGATGACCACTGAGTTAACCGCCCCAAGACCCTCCTTTAAAATGGAGGTGAGACGTTGCGGAACCTGTTGATATATAGTGGGAGCACCACTATATTTTTTGGATTTTATTGAAATGGAAGAGAATTCAGGCTGTAATATTCACAGAAACCTTATCGCCACTACTTTGAACAAAGTCCTGATAAACAAGACTGGCAGTGTGATTTTCAATCGAAATCTGGGTTATACTCAGTGTCTTTAATATTCCCCAACGGCTCATAACCAAATCATTTTCGGTATCGCCATCACCAGCACTGTTGTGGAAAGCACGTATGTTATCAGGATTTAAATCCGGTTTTTTGGAAAGCCATTGCTCAAACCATTTTTTGCGCTTTTCGCGGACCTCCTTAGTATAGAGTGTGGTGGATGACCAGATGTGTGTGGTGGCTGGATCAAGAAATTCCAACGAAGTTTTGTCTACATCATGAGTGATTTTGCAAAACTCCTGATTGGATTTAATCAACAAGGTAAAGGGTTCTATATCGCTAAAGTCATATTCCTCATGAAATTCGCTAACGGAGCCAAATTCAAAACTTTCTAGCACTACTAAGCCACGACTTTTGCGATATGGTACCTTTCGCTCATAAGTTTTAGACCCGCCATTCAACAGACAGGCCGCCTTTCCCGTGTCTGAAAAGGCAATCCAGCTGCCATGTGCCTCTAAATCCTCAGGATAGTAGAGGGTTTGTGACCCCACCTTTTTTTGTTGAAATTCCTTTGATGTGGGCCTATCCATGCGCTCATCCCTATTATGGGTAAGTATAAAACCATTGGGAGTGGGAAGGTAGGTGAGGGTGCACATGAGAATAGCTTGGGTTTAGTCTATCAGATTATTAATCATAATGAAAACGACACTTGACAATTTGAATTTCTTCTCCTTCAACTCGATAAATGATACGGTGTTCGGCATCAATTCTTCTTGACCAAAAACCTTTATACTTATACTTCAATGCTTCTGGTTTACCTATACCAGAATACGGACTTCTTGAAATGTCCTTAAGAATAGTGTTAATCCGCTTTAGGTTTTTCTTGTCAGTTTTCTGCGAATACAGATAATCTTCCCAAGCCTCCTGAACGAAGACAAACTTCATTCTTTAATTAATTCATGTTGTGCCGCTTCACCTTTCCTTAACTTTTCAATTGCTGAATCCAATCGGGTTTCATTAGCTTTAGAAGACAACTCATGTTGTGTTGCTGAAAGTGAGTTATACTCTTCAAGAGACAAAACTACCACGCCACTATCCTTTCCCCGATTGATAATGAGGGTTTCAAAATTTTCGGTCACCTTGTCCAGGTAAGATTTAATGTCCTTACGGAAAGCCGATATTGTTGTAGTAAGCATTTCAAATAAATTTAGTGTACACGTATGTGTACAAAAGTAGAAAAGAATATTGGGATTTTAGTGAATTCAGCGTTGTGTGAACCTTTATTCTTTCTTAACCTCTATCGCCTCAAAATTTTCATCCAATGCCAATTCTTCTTCCTGAGCTTTATTTCGGATAACAGGCCTTATGATTAAGCGAATCTTCTTATCATAACTGAAATAGTTGAAGAACCAGTTCAAAAGGACTACCATTCGGTTTCTGAAGCCCACAAGGCTGAACAGATGCACGGCCATCCAGAGGAACCAACCGGCAAAACCACCTAGGTGTAGTTTACCTATATCTGCTACTGCTCGGTTACGACCGATAGTGGCCATGGAGCCTTTGTCATTGTATTTAAACTCCTTGGTAGGTTTCTTTTTTCTCCAGTTTTCGAGGTTTTTTGCAAGATTTAAACCTTGCTGAATAGCTACCTGCGCCAACATGGGGTGTCCTTTAGGCGTTTCATCAGTAAGCATTGCTGCCACATCGCCAATGGCATATATGTTTTGGTGCTTTCCAACCTGATTGTATTCATTTACTATATATCGCCCTCTGTCAAAGTCTTCTTTTTCGCGCAATCCTGAAATAAGGGTACCGCTTACCCCAGCAGCCCAAATAAGATTGGAGGCTGGTAAATTCTTTTTATTGGTTTCAACGGTTTTTCCGTCATAGCCTTTCACCTGTGTCTCCGTCCACACCTGTACTCCAAGGCTCTCCAGATATTTTGTTGCCTTTTCCTGCGCGGCTTCACTCATAGGGGGAAGCACAGTACTTTGCATTTCCAATAAGTGAATGGACATACGCCTGAAATCCAGATCAGGATAATCATGCGGAAGCACATGTGTTTTTAGCTCGGCTAATGCCCCGGAAAGTTCTACGCCTGTTGGGCCACCGCCCACCACCACAAAGTTCATCAGTTGTTCCCTCTCTTTAAGGTCACTGGTGAGGCTGGCAGCTTCAAAACTTTGAAGAATAATGGAGCGAAGATTCAAGGCCTCCGGCACACTCTTCATCGGGATTCCCAGATTTTCAATGCTCTTCATCCCAAAATAATTGGTACTGCTTCCAGTGGCAATTATCAGGTGGTCGTAGTCAATATCACCAATACTGGTTTTTAGGATATTGTTTTCAGCATCAATGTTTTCCGCTTTGGCCATTCGGAAATAGAAATCCTTTTGGCCACGGAAAATATGCCGAATGGGATAGGCAATGGAGTCAGGCTCTAACCCAGCCGTTGCCACCTGATATAGTAGCGGTTGGAAAGTGTGGTAATTGTGCTTGTCAATCATCACCACCTGAAAGGGCTTCTTCCTTAATTTTTTTACAAGGTGTAAGCCACCAAACCCACACCCGATAACAACTATACGGGGTAAATTGCTATCAGGAATATTGAGTGTATTCATTTTTGTTTGAGTTTAGAAAAGTAACTATCTAATGCGCTTGAAGTTCTTAAACTCTCCGATTTGTTTTCCCATCAGGAGGTTTACTTCTACCCAGGTGAGCATTCGGTATTTTAAACGCTCATTTTTGGGCTTTACTGTTTTGGGTTTAGGCTTGCCCGAATATTGAAGTTGATCTTTCCAATAAATTTTCTTCGTCCACTGCTGCATACTGGCAGGGTGGGTGCCACTAAACTTTTTCACTCTGTTCATTGGGCCATAGTCAAAGTGATCTTCCACATCCTTAAAGCGTTTGGCAGTTTCATCTGCACCGCGGTAAGAGGTACTGGAAATTTTTCGTTTGCGGCCCATCAATTCTGGTGGACGAACCCAGCCGTAGTGGTATATCTCAGCTTTTATCTGAGCTACATTCAGCTTTCGGGTGTTCTCCTTACGTTGATAATCTTCAAAAGTGTAGTTGAAATCACATAGGTGAAAACGAAAGCTTTGGGCATCTTTAAAACTATGTATTTGAGGAACATTGCGAATTACCCGAACTTCTCTCTTATAAAAGGCGTGGGAGGGATTATAGTGTTCAAAATCTCCCCAAAAGTGCTTGTAGTGAAATACAAAACCTTCAACCTCTGCATCAGAGTAGTATTTGTCAAAAGCCTCTTTTATAATGGGTAAATATTGCTCATGTACTGCTTCATCGCATTGCAAATAAAACAGCCAGTCTCCTGTACAGGCTTCCTTAGCTATATCGGTTTGCCTGGCAAATAATGTGTTTTTTGGAAATTTTTCACTTTCCCATTCCGTCCGCACAATTTTGATTTTGTCACTTTTTAGTGAAAGAATTTCCTCTTCCGTGGTATCATCTTCATCACCTTCGCTTAGTGCCACTACAAATTCGTCAACTATTGGTAGGATGGAGGCTATGGCTTCCTTAGCGGGAATAAAAAGCTTTGTAGCATTTCTAACGAAAGTGAAGCCGCTGATTTTCATACTCTAACTAGAATGATCGGCTATGATTTTCCAATGGCCATCAATAAATTGCCAGTTCAGCGAGTAGCTGCCTTTTAAAGTGTCAGCAGTTCTGTATAAGTTCCAGCGGCCAATTATCAGTGCGTTTTGGTCACCAAGTTTTTGAAATTTCAGGTTTTCAAACTTTAGGGTGCCCATTGCTTCCTTGTCGGGATAACTCTTTTGGTAATTACTTAAAGTAGTTTGCCAGCCGTAATTAAGCCCACTTTTACCAACAAACATTAATGAGTCCGTCTGTAAATAAGGAGCCATAAAGCTCTCAAGGTTACCGTCATTCCAGGCCCTTTCCTGTGCAATCATTAAGGAGTCAATTGTACCTCTCCAATTTTCTGTGAGATTGGTTTTTGGTAATTCCACAACTTGGGTTTCTTCAGTAGCTGTAGTGCAGCTAATCAGAATCGGAATGAAGATGAAAGCTGGCCACCACTTCATATATAGCGGGTTTTAAGAATGTTTAGATGGTGAAATGTGTGTCCTGAAATGATAAAGGGAATACTCCTCAACATTGTTTTGTAACCGCTGATTGTAGCTGTATTATCCAACAACTTTTCGGGGAAACTATGAAACAGGCTCATGGAATAGTTGCGTACATTTTTAAACTGCGAAATCAATTCATCCCAGCTGGCTAAGGCTTCCATAGAATTATCTGCCCAGTCGTTTTCCTCAAAACCAGCTAAGGTTGGCTCCCCGCCACGTGCCATCCACAAGGCCCGATAGCTGAATACCATATCACAATCTACTATATGCTGAAACATTTGATGGATGGTCCACTTGCCTTCGGCATAACTATAATTGCGTCTATCTACAGGAAGGTTTTCGAGAAATTCTAAAAGCATATCGGCACTGTCCTCCATATTTTGAAGAGCATCAGCACCTCGGGTAAGGTCTATATAACCTTTATAAAATGCTCCGTATTCACCTTCCTGTGGTCTTCTCATGGTCGCATGTTTTTTAGCTTGCTTTCATATTCGGCCTGGCTCATGTCATTTTCCACAGCCTCTTTGTTAAGATGCGCTAAATCACAGGCATGGCTAAACTCCTCGCGGGTAACCTCCTTTTTAAACTGGCAAATAGGACATTGTTTAAAGTGCTCTCTTCGGGTTGGAATCAATGGGATAAAAAACAAGCTGATGAAGTAAGTCATCCTTGTTAAAAGCCAATGCCGGGTGTTGTGGCAATTGGGACATTCTATTTCCTCTACCGGACCTTCTGTCCGGGTAACGGGATGGTATCCAAAAATGAAAATCATGGAGCAAAGGTAGCAGAGTAGGGCAAAGCGAAAAGGGTTTGGGAAGGAAAGTTTTGAGGTACTAGTTAGTCAATACTTTTTCTTTGGTAGATAAGTTCCTTCTCCTTCAAATCTTCAATGAATAAATGAAGTATTGATTGAATGCGGTAAGGCATTTCCATGAAAGTCCCGTGAATCCTGGTGTGTTTATCTCCATCGTAAGTAAATGTGATATTCATTAACCAATCATCTGCTCCGAAAAACTGAGTGGTATCTAAAGTTTCAATCTTTGAAAATTTGAATAAACTATCGATTCTCAATACTTTATTATTTGTTAAAGCATAGGAGGTATCAACATGAAATTTCTCTTTAGAGAGAAGTTTGAAATGAATCATGCCCTTTGAGTCGTAGTTAAGCTCAAACTCAGGGCATAGCCCAAAGCAGAGGCCAGCAGTAAAGGCAATGCCTTCTAGTTTTAGTTCTGGATTGAAATCGATTTTTCGAGAGTACAAACGTTTTATTTCACCAGAAGAGTTTAAGATTAAAGAATCTTCAGTCAATTTGACAATTTTATACGATCCTCGATCCTTGCCTTCCCAAGAAACTTTCACCGAATCATTGCTAATTATGTAATTTCCATCTTGCAATGAGACTCCGTTATATATGAAATAAAAAGCGCTATCAGTTAATTCAAGACCTATCCTGTCATCATACATGGTAAGAGAACTTGGAGCATACATCCATTCCCCAATTAACATTTTAGATTGTGCGCTTATGTTTCCGCATGACGCGATTAACATTAGAAATGCAATTAGGAACGAAGCTTTAAACATTTCTTAATCAGATATTTTTCCCTTCCTCCCCATCTCAAAATACCCCCAAATAAGACATGCCCCGCAGATTAATCCAATGAGATTGTCGGTAATGGAACCGGTTTTTATCATCATAAATATGGCGGCAATTGACCCCAGCAGGCCAATGATAAGCAGAATGTACTTTGTGGAACTCATGTTTAGTAAGTTTGATTTACATTCCAATTATACACAAATTCTAAATCTGGTGCTTTAGTTATTCTGTTTCTCTTTCCCCATTCTTCTTTACTTTAGCGGCAAATCATTATTACCATGAAAAAATTTTTGGGATTTGCGCTACTGGCATTAGTATTTACAGCTTGTGAGCCAGGTATTGAGGGCAACGGAAATGTAAAGGAGGAAACGCGTGAGTCTGCTCCATTTGATAAAATTGACGTTTCAGGATCGTTTGACATTTTTCTTACACCGGGAAATTACACTTCAGTGCAGGTGGTTACTGATGAAAACCTGTTGGAGCATATAGAAACGTATGTAAAAGGAGGAACCCTATATGTAGAGGCTAAGGAAAAGTTAGGTCACTACCAGAAACTGGAACTTGTACTTACCATGAAAACCTTTAA
>CAXBJE010000105.1:0-8983 GCA_963975525.1 uncultured Owenweeksia sp.
CCGGCTAAATGCTGCTGCTACTAACAAGCCAGCCCTACAGGCTGGTAGCACCATCAGAGGGTGAATTGTCCGTAGATATTTACCAAAACATTTTCACCCTTTAGGGGTGGTTTGTGCGTAGTTAATACCATTTGATAACAAGCCAGCCCTACAGGCTGGTAACCCAATCAGAGTAGCACCCCGTAGGGGTGAATTGTCAATAATTAGTACGCCTTATTCACCAATACATTTTCACCCTGTAAGGGTGGTTTGTTCGTAGTATTCAGAAAGGCCAATAATCAGTGCACCCTGTAGGGGTGCCTTGTTTATATTGTTGAGGCCGTAATACCCGGTAAATTAACACGGTTTCGTTTTCCGGAAATCCATGCTTTGAATTTATGGAACAACTACCTTCTTCAATTAACACCTCCCTACCTTATTTTTACCCCATGAAAAAAATGTCCCTATTACTATTTCTATTGGCTGCGCAGCTTTCATTTGGGCAAACAACCGATTTTCTCCACCTCATGCTTTCGGTAAGGTTAGATACCAATGAGCGGGAAGTGGTAGGTACCGTAGCCCTAACTTTTGACTACAAGCCTTCCCCG
This sequence comes from uncultured Owenweeksia sp., assembly GCA_963975525.1. Classification (GTDB taxonomy): domain Bacteria; phylum Bacteroidota; class Bacteroidia; order Flavobacteriales; family Schleiferiaceae; genus Owenweeksia. Next base: position 588 of record CAXBJE010000105.1, read on the forward strand.
GAAGGGAAAAAAGACTCGGTTTACCTGAATGGGATAAAAATGCATTACCGCATGGCGAGCCTTAACGGGGAGAAGGCAGATTTTAACTATGATGAAAGCGGCATTTGGTTTACACCAGAAAAAGGTGTGTTGCGGGCAAAGGAGAATGTGGTGGTGATCCATTACAGTTGTAACCCCTTGCGGGGTCTCTTTTTTGTGGGATGGGATGATGAAACCAATCTTTCTAAAAGACAAATTTGGACGCAGGGGCAGGGGATAGACCATCGTCACTGGATTCCTTATAAGGACGACCAAACCGATAAGCTTACTACAGAAATGATTATCACTTTTGATTCTGCTTATCAAGTGGTTTCTAATGGGGAGTTGTTGCTGAAGTCTCCAAACCAATTTAATCCCGGAGAAACGGTGTGGCATTACGGAATGAAAAACCCAATGCCCGGTTACCTTATGATGATTGGGATTGGGAAGTATGCCAATAAGCAAACTCGGAGTAGATCAGGTGTGGAGCTAACGCAATACTACTATCCCGAAAGGGAAGAAGATTACCCTTGGTATTACTATAAGAATGAGCAAATCTTCAATTTTATGGAAAAGGAAATTGGAGTGCCTTTTCCATGGGTAAACTATAAGCAGGTGCCGGTTCAGGATTTTCAGCATGGTGCTATGGAGAATACCACAGCCACCATTTTTGGCGATTTCTATTTGGTGGATGAACATGCTTTTAACGACCGCAACTACACCTACGTAAATGCCCACGAGCTTGCCCACCAATGGTTTGGCAATTTGGTTACAGCCGAAAGTAGCGACCACCATTGGCTACACGAAGGGTTTGCAACCTATTATGAGTGGCTTTCTGAAAAGCATTTGTATGGTCAGGACTATTTTGATTGGGAACGCTACAAGGCAGCACAACTGGTTTTTGAAGCCTCAAAAATGGATACTATTCCATTGGGAAATGGAAAGGCCGGGAGTAGTCGATTTTATCAAAAAGGAGCCTGGGTACTTTATATGCTGGATCAGGAGTTGGGCCACGAAACCTTTAGAAAGGTGGTAAGGCATTATTTGGAGAATAACATGTTTGGGGTCGTAAATACCGAAACTTTTAATAAATCCATTAAGAAAGTAACGGGTAAGGATTACACCAAGTTTTTTGAGCGTTGGGTTAAAACAGCTGGTGAACCTGTCTTTATTGTAGAACAGGTGTATGGTGACGAGAAAAAGGCAACGTTTCAATATGAGTATGACTTTGCTTCTTACGGGTGCTCACATTTGAAATTAAAAGTTGTATACAATAATGGAACAGATACAGCAATAGCACTGGCATGTTCGGATACAATGATGAAACCAGTGTCCAGATATGGAGATGAAGTCTTTTACATACATTCTCTTGCTATTTCTGATACAAGAAAAAATCCAATTAAATACTGGGTGTGGAATCCTAACATGATGATGTTGGCTCAAGTCAGCGAAACCAAGCCTCTCGAGATGTGGATTGCGCAATACCAGCACTCCAAGGCTTTATTAGATCGCTATTTCGCCATTAAAGCCTTGCGGGATTTTGACTTAAAGGATAAAGAGAAAACACTTATCTCTGCTTTTGAGAATGAAGAGGAGTTTTTCTCCGTGAGGGCAGAAGCTCTAATTCAACTTGTACAAGCTGAAAACAAAAAGGCGGATAAGTTTCTTTTGGAGGGGCTTCAAAGTAAAGACGTTCAGTTGCAAAAAGAGGCCATTAAATTGGCTAAGGACCCAACGGAGGAGCAGCTTACTATTATTGCAGATTTGAGAAAAGGCAATTCCTACGAACTCCGCGAAAATGCCATTCACAGAAGTATTGACACTAAAAACCCCGAGGCCAATCAATGGTTGATGGATTCTACTTTTTACTTGGAGCCCGGTTTCCCGGGAAATAAAGTGGCAATAACTGCCTTGCTGTACCGCACCGCTTTCCTAAGAGATAAAACAGCCTTGGACCAGCTTAAAGGATATACCTCCAGCGGTTATGATTATATGACACGTACTAAAGCCATGGATGCTTTAGGCGCTTTGAAGTATTTTGATGAGCCACTTGTGGCCAACTATTTTGATGCGGTATTGAACCTAAACCGAACGCTTGCCCGCGAGGCTCGTGGACATCTAAAGGTTTACTACCAAAATCAGGATTTCAAAAACCTGATTGATGCCTATATCCAAGCAAATCAAAAGAGCTTTAGCGATTTCGAGAAACGCCTGGTCAACCTTACATTTGGCCTAAATCTCGAATAATGCATTCGCGCTACGCACGGTTTTTTCAATTCATTATAATCTTTGGCGATTTACTCCTCCTCAATGGGTGTTTTTTGCTGGCCGGTGCTTTGCGCTTTGACGAAATCCGAATTCAGAATACAGAGTATTACGATTACTATGTGCAGCTTTTGGTATTTTTTAATTTGTCGTGGATGTTTCTTTCACTGCTCTTTAAAACCTACGATACCCGCAGAACGCTGGTTCCCCGCAAAGCCACAGGTAAGGTGCTGAATGCCTACTTCATCCACTTATTTATACTGCTGCTTTTTTTGGTGAGCCTTAAAAAAGATGAGTATTCACGTTTGTTCCTCATCTATTTCTACGTTTCATTTCTGATTACCATTTTGCCGTGGCGCTTTTACTTTCTGCGTTTCCTTAAAGCGTTTAGAAGTCGCGGACTAAATTTCAGAAAGGTGGTTCTGTTGGGGCAAGGGCCGGGACTGGCCAGGTTTTACAAATCTGTACGAGAGCACCCTGAGTATGGTTTAGAGGTGGCCGGCTATTTTTCAGATAAGCCTGTAGGCGATGTGCCCATCCATGGGCCAGAGTCGGCTTTTGATGAATTTGCCAAACAGAACAATATTGAGGAAATCTTTTGTGCCTACCCTTCCGGGGATGAAAGGCTGCTGCATTGGTTCAGGTATGCAGATGAAAATTTAATCCGCTTCCGCGTGATACCGGATTTGGGAATTGAACACACTACCCGGGTAGAAATTGATTTTCATCATGATGTGCCCGTTTTGGTGCACCGCAAGGAACCCTTGGAGCATTTGCACAACAGGTTGCTAAAGCGTTTTGGAGATATAGCTTTTTCACTTTTTGTAATCGTTACGGTATTCCCATGGCTGTTTCCCATCCTGACGATTGGTGTAAAACTCTCAGGTAATGGGCCTGTGTTTTTTCGACAAACCAGAACAGGGCTTAAAGATGATGGGTTTTCCATACTAAAGTTCAGAAGTATGGTGGTAAACCAAGAGGCGGATAAAAAGCAAGCCAGTGGTACAGACTCCCGTATCACAGCTTTCGGCAGATTTATCAGAAAACATAATCTGGATGAATTGCCGCAGTTTTTTAATGTGTTGAAAGGGGACATGTCTGTAGTTGGCCCCAGACCACATATGCTGTCCCATACTGAGGAGTATCGCAAACTGATTGACCGTTATATGGTTCGCCATTTGGTTAAACCCGGCATTACGGGTCTGGCCCAAACCACAGGCTTGCGGGGCGAAACTGAAACTACTGAGAAAATGAAGGAGCGCGTAAAGGCCGATGTGTATTACATCGAAAACTGGTCGGTACTGCTTGATTTAAAAATCATATTCATTACCATATTACAGACCATAAAAGGTAGTGCAGCTAACTAAGTTGTAACTAACAATATTGTTAGTTACATTTGTGTTAGTTACAATCTTGTTAGTTCTTTTATGGAAAGTCCTTTTATGTACGGTCACTTGGCTATTGGTAAGACCTTTACCAACAGGGAGACCGAAACCAAATTGCTGAGTTCTAATTTTCAAAATGGTTTAAGTACGGTACTCATCTCCCCACGCAGATGGGGTAAATCATCATTGGTGCAAAAGGCGGCAGAGGTGGCCATGGCTAATGATAAGCACTTAAAAGTTTGCTTTCTCGACTTATTCAATATCCGCTCTGAAGAGCAGTTTTATGAATACATGGCCAGTGAGGTAATCAAGTCGGTTTCAGGTAAACTGGAGGAGATTACCGAAAACGCTAAACGGTTTTTAGGGAAATTCATCCCGAAAATCAGCATGAGCCTGGAGGCAAATAGCGAAGTATCATTGGGATTAAACTGGAATGAGGTAAAAAAATCTCCCGATGAAATATTAGACCTGGCCGAAAAACTTGCTATGGAAAAGGGGATAAGAATAGTACTTTGCGTGGATGAGTTTCAGGACATAGGGAGCTTTGGAAACCCGCTGGATTTCCAAAAAAAGCTACGCTCTCACTGGCAACACCACCGCCATGTATCCTATTGCCTGTATGGTAGCAAACGCCACATGATGATGGAGGTTTTTGCATCAGCCTCCATGCCGTTTTATAAGTTTGGAGAAATAATTTTTCTCCAAAAAATAAAGGAGGAAGATTGGGTGAAGTTTATTGTGGCTAGGTTTAAATCCACCAAAAAAAAGATAAAGGCCAAGGATGCCCGGCTAATTGCAATATGTGTGGAGTGCCATCCTTACTATGTGCAACAGTTGGCTCATCAGGTATGGTTACGTACCGAGGATGAATGTTCTGAAAATATTGTGCTTACCGCTTTTGATGACCTTACCGCACAGCTCAGTATGCTTTTTCAAATGGGTATAAATAACCTGAGCAATCCACAGGCTGGCTTTTTACATGCCCTTATCAACAATGAGCAGCAGTTAAGCTCCAAAAAAACCATAAAGAAATATCGCCTTGGTACTTCTGCCAATATTGCCCGCATTAAACAGGCATTGCTAAACAAAGATGCTATTGATGTGCTGCCCGATAGAATAGATTTTATAGACCCTGTTTTTAAACATTGGCTCAAAAACCACTATTTCCAAACACTGCCGGACTAACTAATTTGTAACTAATAATATTGTTAGTTATGAATTAAAGCCTACTTGCTAAAATTAAATCACAGACTGCTGCATTACAATCTCGTACTGGTCTGCCACTTGGTCCCAGTTGTATTTGTCTTTAATCTTGGCCAGGTTGTTTTTTATTTTCCCCTTTTGTGTATCGTTTCGTTCCAGCAGGTCAGCCGCATTTGCCACATCATTTACATCGCTAAAAAAGGTGGCATCCTCACCTAAAACCTCTCGGTTAAAGGGATTGTCATGGGCGGCAATCATACAGCTGCAGGCCATTGCCTCTAAAAGTGAAGGATTGGTTCCTCCAACAGAATGGCCATGAAAAAAGATATTGGAGAAGTAGCGAAGATTGTGAATTGCTTCCTTCTTGTACGTTCCCTTAATAAATCGGATTCTGCTATCGCGATAGGTTTTTTTCAGGTATTCACCATATTCCGATTCGTGATTACCAATTACAAGAGTAAGTTTTGGGCTCTTACTTTTTTGGATGCCTCCAAGAATGGTTTCAATGTTGTTTTCGGGCTCAAGCCGCGCTACCACTAAATTGTATTCACCAGCTACAACGCCATATTTGTTGAGTACTTCAGGGTTTGGACCTTTAATTTTATCCGCTCCATAGGGGATGAAAATCACCTGGCTCCTGAATTTTTGGTTGAGGTACTTTTCTATCTCCATTGAATCGGCAATGAGTATATGGCTGCCTTTGGCTGCCCAGCTTTCTGCCCTTTTCAGGAATTGCTGCACGCGCTTGCTATACTTGGTGCGCTTCCACTCCAGGCCATCCATATTGGTAATTATTATTGCCTTGGCGGGAAGAAACCTTTGCCATACACTACTGGAGGTATAGCCGAGCATCAGGATAACATCGAACTTTCGCCAACGGGCATCCAGTATGCAGTTGAGGTCATATATAAATTGCCCGAAAGTGCCAATACGATGTTCGGGATCATATTTATGGATGATGTCTACACCTTCAAAAGACTTTTGCTGATAGGGGTGGCGGTGAGAATTGTACACCAAAACCGAATGACCCTTGGCCGCCAGGCGCACTCCTATTTGCTGAGCACATTCCTCAAAACCTCCATAATAATTGGGAATTCCCCGGGTGCCAATTATTCCAATATTCATGATTTGGTGTTGTCAATTACAGTTTGGTAAATATCCAAAATCTCCCTGGCGGCTTTACCCCAACCGAAATTATCTTTCACCCATTCAATGTGACTTTCATTATTTGCCAAGGCTCTGGTAATAGCGCTTGCTATGCTTTGGGTATCATCAGGATCGCAGTAAAAGGCATGATCTCCAAATATTTCCTTTTGTGCACCTCTGTCCGTAATAACCACCTGGCACCCCATTTTCAGCGCCTCAAGTGTAGATAGGCCAGTGGTTTCATAATAACTAATCAAAGCATGCACTTTACATTTTTGGTACAGATTAGTCAATTCCTCTTTGGAAACCCGGCCATGGAAATGCACATTTTCATGTGCTTCAAGTTTACATTGTTTGAAATACGCAGATTGATTGGTTGCTGTGTTTCCCGTAAGGTGAAGAGGAATGGCAGAGTTTTGTAAAGCCCTTATGAGCTTCAATTGATTTTTTGGTCCTTCAATGCGTGCAGCACAAAGCACCCCCTCGCGTTCGGCAACAGTATTCCCTTCCGAAATATGCTCACTGCCAAGACTTATTTTTTTCGCAGGTGGCAGTTTCCCCAAATCAGATTCAATGCGTTCAATTTCCTGATTCGAGGTAGCTATTAGATATTTAGACTTTTGAAGCACATCGCACATGGAGCGCCTTTGGCCCTTCATTAAATAAGATAAACCCGGAAATCTGTCGCTTCCGTTTACCCACCTGCCAATGGTTTTAAAGTATTCCAAACCATGCTTTCCAAATACGTTAAATAAAACTTTTGCCATGGAGCCCCGATGCTTGCTGTCATACTCGCTGTAATCGTGGTATATACTACTGACAATAATTGGTATCCCAGAATTTAGTGCTTCTCGGGCATCAGCCGGCCTGATAAGGTTAAAAAAGTGAATAAGGTCAAATTGCCTAAAATTGATGGAAGTGCCACTAAGGCCAATCTCCACCTTACATCCTACCTCCGATAAATACCTCGCTGTTTGCTCTACCTGTAAAGTATCTCCTCCGGGTTGGGAAAAAAGGGTGGATCGTGAAAGGAGGATAACATTTATCATCTATAGGTTGGGCTGAACATTTTTACTTTTGCCCCGTTTATTTTCTTACGAATCTATTAAATCAAATCTCTTATGAGAAGAATTTTTTCAATGCTAACTGTAGTTGCCCTGATGGTAGCTTGTGGCCCCGCAGAAACTGAAGGAACCCAGGATGAAGGTACCATGGAAAACACTGAGATGGGAACTGATGAAGGATCATCTGATGAAATGGGAAATGAGGCCTCTACAGAGACCACGGATAACATGACCCAGGGACAAGAAGTTACAGTAAATGTAAAGTCTGTTGGTGAAACCATGACCGAAATGGCTTATGAGCCTGCTAAACTTGAAGTACCTGCAGGTTCGGTTGTAACCCTTGTTTTAGAGAATACCGCAAAAAGTGAAGCTATGATTCACAACGTTGTGATTATTAAGGCAGGTAAGCAAACCGAGGTTTCTGAAGCGGCTTTTGAAGTTGGTGCTGCTGGGGACTTTATTCCTGACAATGACAACATTATTGCCGCAACTGGTTTAGCTAATCCAGGAAAAACTGTTGAAGTAAAATTCAACGCTCCAGCTACTCCGGGTACTTATCAGTTTATCTGTACTTACCCTGGGCACACCGCCATGAAAGGTGTATTTTTAGTAAAGTAATCAGGTAATTTTTTACCTTCAGGAAGATGAAACTTCCGTCCAGTTGGGCGGAAGTTTTTTTATGAGCCATAGTGCCAAAACCCCACCCACAATGGATTTTACCAGCAAGCCGGGGGTAAGCCGGACGAGGGTGTCCCAGATAAGCACGCCTTCAACCATAAGGTAAAGCACCAAAAACCCAGGAATTAACAACAGGACATGCGCCTTTAAAAAGGCACTGATGTAGTAAAAGAAGTTTTGCTGGGTACGCTGGCATTCCCAACCTATGTAATAGCAAATCACCGGGAAGGCCCAAATGAAGCCGGCTGTAGGGCCAATCAATTTTTCGTAACCACCGGTGTGGCCTCCAAATATGGGCAGGCCTATCCCGCCAAGGATTACATACGCCAAGGCAATAAAAAAGCCCGATTTTTTACCAAGCACCGCAGCCAGAGTAAATAGCACAAACGTTTGCAACGTAATAGGCACCTGTTGAACATCAAAAGCTAAAGGAGCCAAAAGGGCGGCTATAATAGTTCCGCTAACAATCGCTTTTATATTAATCTGCATTCATTATTTTTTTTGATTTCCACTCAAAGCGCCAATAGAGTAGGGTAGCTGCCACGGTTAATCCCAACGCTAATCCGTACCACACTCCCAAGGGTCCCATGTTATAAGTGATGCCCATAATATAGGCGGGTAACAAACCAAACCCCCA
>CAXBJE010000106.1:0-8974 GCA_963975525.1 uncultured Owenweeksia sp.
ATACTTAAGTAATGAATAGGTTTTTACTTCTCATACTTATTGCCCTCCTTACATTGGGGCTGGTTTTTTTGGTTAAAAAACCCGAGATATTAGACCAGATATGGCTTTGGCTACTTGGCTTTATGGGAATAATTCTGCGTTTCTTTCAAGAGATATGGAGAAAAATCAAGGGCATTTTTAATAAGGAAGAAGACGCCAGAAATGCTGCCACCGGTTCTAAGCCTGAGGTAGTGGCACCGAAAGCAATAGCCCCAAAGCAAATCACTCCGCAAGACAATTTTAAGGGTATTACACTAAACCTTATTCGTTCATCTGATGATGGGGTAACCACCATTGGAATGCTATACCTCAATGAGGAATTCTTTTGCTACACCTTGGAAGATTCTGGAATTGACGAAAGCTCAAGAGCCGCTGTACAAATTCCCGCGGGCAACTATGGAGTTGAACTGGATCATCAACCAAATTCATTTGCAGAGAGGTTTGAGCAGCTTTATCCTGATTGGTACACAGCTCCATTAAAATTTACTGGGGTGAACAAGTTTACTTCCGTTTGGATTCAAAATGAAGTGGATGAATTACCTGGCCAAGCCAGTATTGTAGTTACAAATGATTTGCAGGTATCAGATGCCGATGCCTTTTTAAAGAGTAGCAGGGATACCTTCAAAACCTTATATGTTAGATTACGATCAGCTTTAGAGCAAGGCACTAAAGTTAGAGTGATTGTAAAATCAGAAAACGTGAATTACCAAAACCTTAAAGCTTCTTAACTATGGCTTCTAATCCTGAAAAGAAAAAAGGAATGACCAGCAGCATGTATAAAGTTGGTCTTATTATTAGCATAATATTCTTTCTGGGCTTTCTTATCTTTTTTATCATTGGTAGTAAAGACAAGGATTTTTACTTCAATCTGGCTGTATTTATAATTGTTAGCTGGATGGCCATCCTCATAATATATTTTGCTTGGGCCATAGGGTTTTACAACATTAATTATGGCTGGACTGATGATGACTGGGAAAGATGGCAGAAGGCCAGAGATACAAATCCAGAGGCCGTAACCGAAAACCCCACAGAAAACCCACACAAAGATGAAACCCTGGGTTTGCCGGGAGGAACGGTGCGTGGAACCATTGCAATTTCTTTGCTCATAGGAGGGTTAGCCATGATGATAGCATCCCTAAGCTTTAAGGATAGGCTGCAGCCCAATGAATACTTTATTGACAATTTTGAGTTTTTTAAGACAGCATACCTAATGATGATAGCCTTTTATTTTGGTAATAAATCATTGGAGTTTTTAAAGGACAGAAAACAAGTTGTTGCAGTCGCACCTCCTGAATCTACAAATCCGCCTGCAAATCCAGCCGCTGCCATTCAAAATGCCAACCCAGAAGCCGCTCAGGTTGCTAAGAAGATTTTAACCGGTTCTACAACAGCAGCGCCTGGTGAAAACCCGGTGGCCAAGCCTTTACCAGAAACAACTGCCGCTGATGTACAAAAGGAATTTGTTGATCCAAATAGTGTAGGGTAGTGAAATATGTAGCCTACATAGTATTGGCCATCACGCTATTTGCTTGCAATAAGGAAGACAAGCGCCACCTTGTAGTGAGCAAAATTCAGAGTGTGAATAAGTTGGTTACCTGCGAAGCTGTGGTTGACAAGGTGATACTGGGAACCAAGGAAAAGCGGTTGCTAGGCTTGATAACTGTTAATGAGGCTCGTTTTCTGGCTTATTCAGAAGCTATTGTTAAAACAGGGATAGACCTCAATAAGCTTAAGCCTGAAGATGTGAAAATTGAAGGCAAGCGCATTGAACTTAAACTCCCGGCTGTTGAAGTACTGGATTTCTCCTATCCATTTGAAAAATATAGAATTGACTACAGCATCACTAAAGATGCTTTTTTGAACAGCATGGACATTATGGATCATGAAAGATTATACCAGGAAGCTGAACTCGATATAAGGAAGCAACTGCCATATTTAGGTATTCGCAGCACAACGGAGACAAAGACACGCCTGATGGTTACCGGAATGCTAAGAAATTTGGGCTATGAGGAGATTTATATCTCTTTTGGAGAAGGTGAATTTATTACTCCGGTTAATCTTAAATACGAAAAAGACTAATGCCGTTTTTCTCACAAATAGGAGGTTTCTTTTCTCTGGCTCTACAGATTGTACTTGTAGTAGCTGCCGTGCTTGTTTTCTCCTTTTTTGATCCCTTTGGCATCTTCAAACCTTCCGTAGCAAAACTTGAGGACACCCCCGTTAGCTTGAGGAGTATCAGAGATATAGGACAATTAATTACTGCTGAGTATTATGGTGAAGTGGTGGTTTCTTTAAAAGGCAAGTACATTGAGGAAATTGATACCACGTCTAAGGCTTTTGCAGAAAAGGCCAACGACCTGAATGTAGATTTCAGACACGCTATTGATGGGTTGATTGAGCAGGACAGCGTGAGGTTTAGAGGCTTTAATCAAGGTCAAAAAATAAAGGAGTATTTCCACAGTGCATTCCCCAATTTAACCAGCGATCCAAACTATCATGCGTTTATTGAAGCCTTGGCCAAAAATTTGGGTGAGCGCAATGAGCAAACGCTTTTAAAGCGTCTTTATAAAGAAAAACTTCCTGCAGATAAACTAAAGGTGGATCCTTCAATTTTTGAGGACTTTAAGCGCAAAGAACTCAATGAGGTTTATGCAGATAAGTTTAAAAGAAACCGCCAGTTGGTAATACTCGGCCGAGGCTGGGTTAAGGCCGGGTTTGATTTTGGCAGTTTTACGGAAGAAAACTTCAAGTACGATTCAGATAAAAAGTTGATTCATTTTATTGGCATGGAGCCTCAAATTTTGGGTTATACTATTAATCCGTGGTTTATTCCTGAAAAAGGGGTAAAGGGTTTTGAGATACTATTAGCAAGCAATAAAAACAACCCCGAGCATGTAATGGAGGCAAAGCGCGAGGCCCTGAGCAAACTACGCTCACAAGCGCTGGAAAGAAATATATTGAAGCAGGCCAAGGATAACGCCCGCGAAAACCTTAGGATATTTTTCTCGCTGTTGCTGGATGAAGAAGTCTCTGATGTGATATTTCACACTAATGAATTTGAATTTAATTTAAAGACAATAGCCGCAGACGATACTATACGCGGGGGAGAACTGAATTTAATTGACTCCATAATACGAAGGAATATTGATCTTGATAAAGAAGGTGTGCAAGCCTTTTTGGATAGTTTGCAAAAGTATCCTGCCTGCTATTTAGGACGTTGCGATTCATTAAAGTACGCCCGCTATGCCCATGTAGCGCAAACCATCGCGGATGACGAAAGCTTTACACCAGGCGATTCTGCATTGCTTCACACGGCTTACAGCAGCTTGGACAAAATGACGGTTTTGGATACTATTTGGTACAGCAATAGAAAGGATTGGACTAAGCCCAGAGCTATGGGCAAGTTTAAGTGTAAAGACCTAAAGACGCTGGAAACTGCCGTTAAGAAGAGTGTAGATAAAAAGCTCATCGGAGCTAAGGCTCCTGCTCTAAAGCCCTGTCTGTATTAATTATATGAAGAGTTGACCTTCGGCAATAAGGGTGTACTGGCCTGTAAGTGTTACAGTGTTGCCATCTACTTCACACTCAAATTTACCCCCGCGCTTACTGAGTTGCAAAGCATTCATTTTGGTTTTCCCCAGTCTGTTACTCCAAAAAGGGGCTAGCGCTGCGTGTGATGAACCCGTGGCATGATCTTCCAATTGCTGAACATGTGGCACTAATGTTCTGCTTACAAAATCCACCTCGTCACCTGGAGCTGTCACAGAATACCCAAAAACCTCTGATTCTCTGAGTTTTGCAAAATCAGGTTGCATGTCCCGAAGTTCCTTTTCACTCCCAACTACTGCAATGTGTTTGTTATTGGTGGTAAAATATTCCTTTACAGAAATTCCTAAGCCAGCTACTAAAATGGGGGAGGGTTTAAGTTCTCCTGTAACCGCAATAGCATTGAGCTGCATGCTACAGCTACCATCATTATTGGCCGTCCCGGTTATTTCGCCAGCATTATACTTCAGTTTAATGCTATCAATTTTATGGTGATTATGCAGGTAAGCAATTGCGGCAAGCGAGCCGTGTCCACAAAGCCCAATTTCAGCATCTGGTGCAAACCAGCGTACATTAAAAGTTTGTGCATCGGTGTGTGGCCATAAAAAGGTAGTTGCCGGCTGATTAAGGTCAGAGGCCAAGCGCCTCATTTCCTTTTCAGGTAAGGGAGCATCCGTAAAAAGCACAGCGGCAGTATTGCCTGTAAAACCCAACTCTGGAGCAGTAAAAACAGCAATTATACTAAGAGGGGTTTCCATGGTGATGGGGTTTATGGCTTTATTTTAAATAAGCCGGACTAATTAGGCCCCACTTGGCTAAGCGATATTGCATTGATACTTTAAGCACCCCAAGCCCATAAATAGAGCTCCGCTTTAGGTTTATAGAGGAAGCTTCGGGAAAATACTTTGTAGGGCAGGTAATTTCTCCAATCTCAAAGCCTTTGTAGAAAATCTGCGCCAACATTTGATTGTCAAACACAAAGTCATCAGAGTTTGCTTCATAATCTACAGCCTCCAAAACCTCTCTTGAAAAAGCTCTGTAACCTGTATGGTACTCCGAGAGCTTTTGATTCATTAAAATATTTTGGCTGAGTGTAAGGATACGGTTTGCAATGTACTTATACCAGGGCATGCCACCTTTTAAAGCACCCTTGCCAAGAATCCTTGAACCCAGCATTGCGGGGTAGAGGCCGTTGGCAATCATGTAGCTTAAAGATTCAATAAGCTTAGGAGTGTATTGATAATCGGGGTGAAGCATGATAACTATATCACCACCAATTTCAAGTGCTTTATTGTAACAAGATTTTTGATTACCCCCATATCCACGATTCATGGGATGAGAAATAATATGCTTTATTCCCAACCTTTTACCAACTTCAACCGTTTCATCAGAGCTCTTGTCATCCACAAGTACAACGTCATCCACAATATCAAATGGGATTTCGTTGTAAGTTTTTTCAAGGGTACGTGCAGCATTGTAGGCCGGGAGTACAACTATAATTTTTTTGTCGTCAATCATAATGGCTGCAAAAATAGAATTTTTGTGTACCGAAATTCCTTAGGTTAGCCTCAACCTTTTTTTTGTAGTTTTCGCCAAACTAAAAAACTATGCATACATAATGAAGTTCCTACAAGTCGCATTATTACTCATAATTTCAATTACCGCCATTAGCGCCCAAACTATTAATGGCGTAATAAAGGATGCAAAAAGTAACGAGCCTGTAATAGGAGCAAATGTTATAATTAAGGGTACAACTACTGGAACAACGACCGACTTTGATGGCAAATTCAGCATTTCGCTTCCAGCCAATTCAAACTTTCCGGTTACTCTCCAAGCAAGTTTTATTGGGTATTCATCACAAGACATCTTGGTAAAATCAGCTACCGAAAAAATAACAATAAGCCTGGTGGAGGATCAGACGGTGCTAGGTGAGGTTAGTGTTGTAGAGCAACGCTTAAGCCAGAAACAGCGAGAAAGCGCTTTAACCGTAGAAGCACTGGATAATATTGCCATTAAAGAAACTCCAGCCGTTAGTTTTTACGATGCACTCGGAAATCTTAAAGGTGTTGACCTTACCTCTGCTAGTATTGGTTTTAAAGTGATTAATACAAGAGGTTTTAATAGCACGTCACCAGTTCGTTCCTTACAAATTATTAATGGAGTAGATAATCAGGCCCCTGGCCTTAATTTCTCTTTGGGTAATTTTTTGGGAGCATCTGAATTGGATGTGATGAACGTAGACATTATTGCAGGGGCCAGCACCGCATTTTATGGCCCTGGTGCATTTAATGGTGTGATTTCAATGACTACCAAAAGTCCTTTTGACTTTCAGGGGTTGAGTGTAAGTGTAAAAGGTGGGGAACGCAGATTACTTGAAACAGCGGTGCGCTATGGTGAGGCGTTTAGAATCGGCAAAAAGGACTATGACAATATTGCCTTCAAAATAAACCTCTATTATTTAAGAGCCGATGATTGGGAAGCAACTAATTACCAACCGGTAGATGATAGTGATGTACCTGCAAGCAATCCCGGAGGGTATAATGCCATTAATATTTATGGAGATGAGGCCTTAACTGGTGGTAATGATTATGATAATTTGGCTGCAGTCACGGATTTCCCTTCCTATGCTGGTTTAGGAAAATATTACAGGACGGGGTATCGTGAGGAAGATTTGGTAGACTATGACACCAGAAACCTTAAAACCAATTTTGGGCTTTTTTACAGAGTAACCCCCAAGGTTGAAATAAGCTACAACTTCAATTATGGAGCTGGTACTACGGTTTATCAAGGTGAAAACCGATTTAGCCTTAAGGATATTAACTTTTACCAAAACGTGGTAGAGGTAAGGCAAAAAGACAAATTCTTTATAAAGGCATACGCTACAAATGAAGATGCCGGGAACTCGTACGATGCTGTGCTCACAGCGTTTAAAATGAATGAGGCCATTGCTAGTAATGATGATTGGAATACAGCATACAGAAGATTGTACAGAAACTCGCCATTGAGGTATGGCGATTCTACTTTGGCTTTAACCGGTACATATAGCAGTGCAAACTTTCCGGGTATGACGGCCCAGCAATGGTTTGAGGGGCCTTATAAGGATTCGTTAAACAAATACAACTCTGTAATTTCTGGTTGGCACCAAAATGTTAGAAACAATGTGGATAATGGTCAATTTACAAGACCAGAGGCTGGAAGCCCCGAGTTTGATTCATTGTTCAATTATATTACCTCACGGACTTTTACTGAAGGTGGGTCAAAATTTTATGACAAGTCCGCATTGTACCATATAATGGGGGAGTATCAGTTTAACCCAACCTGGGCTACTATTAAGGTAGGAGGTAATTACAGGATGTATCGTCCGGATTCGAGAGGAAATATTTTTGACGAAGTAGATTCCATCATTGTGACTACAGATCAGTTTGGAAACGAGATTGACCGTGAGTTTGTGTACCGAAAGATTACAAATGACGAGTTTGGAATGTACGTTGGTGCAGAACGGAAATTTCTCTCTGACTTACTTAAGTTAAACCTTACGGTGAGGATGGATAAGAATGAAAATTTCGACTACCTGGTATCTCCTGCACTTTCGGCTGTTTATGAAGTAAATGCAAAAAACACAATACGTTTATCATTAGGGAGTGCCATTAGAAACCCTACTTTACAAGATCAATACCTAAATTACAATGTTGGCCCTGCCATTCTGAAGGGTAATATTAATGGATTTGACTCTTTGGTAAGTACTGAATCATTTGATGTATACAGAAATTCGCTGGATAGAACGCAACTCGATTATTTCAATGTTGCACCAATTGCTCCTGAAAAGGTAAAAACAATTGAGTTGGGTTATAGAGCCTCCGCCTTTAAGCGACTATTTCTTGATATGAGCTATTACCGTAGCTGGTACACTGATTTTATTGGGTATCAATTTGGAATTGATTTGGACTTCCCAAATTCCAGTTCAAACTTGTTTCAATCCCTACAGGCATATAGGGTAGCGGCCAACGCACAAGGTTTGGTAGTAACCCAAGGTTTTAATATTGGAGGTAACTACTACCTTACCGATGAGCTTACTGTAAACGGAAACTATTCATTTAACGAAATTGACTTAACACCCAACGACAATTTTGTTAACCGCACGCTGTATGGCGAAGATTTACCTGCTGATGGTGAAGTTGATCCAATTGTTCCAGCTTTTAATACACCAAAGAGTAAGTTTAATCTAGGTATTACAGGCAGGGGATACAAGCCGTTCTCCAATAAAGATCACAAATTTGGATTTTCCGTAAACTACAAATGGGTTCAGGGCTTTCTATTTGAAGGTTCACCACAGTTTACGGGATATATTGAGGCTTACGGTTTGGCCGATGCTCAGATCAGTTATCAAATACCAAAAATTTATACCACCTTTAAATTGGGCGCTTCTAATTTATTGGACAACGAGGTTTACCAGGTATATGGTGGACCAACCGTTGGAAGGCTAACTTATTTCTCAATCCTGTTTGAGAAATTTTGATGCATGCATAGCATATTTACTTAATTTTACCACTATTCTAAAACACTATTTCATTATGAAAAAAGCACTACTTGGTTTATGTTTAATTTCGGGCGGCTTTATGTCAGCCCAGATTCGCTATCACAGCGAGGTATTTTCGCAAGTTAAGGTTACAAAAGATGTGACTTTTGCGACTAATATTGATTTTCTTAAAAATTCAAACTTTTCAAATCAGGCGCAAGTAGGCGCAGATTTAACGGATTTAAAAACCAGAGTGGCAACCAGTCAAGCCATACCTGCAAAATATTATGATCCGGCAGATATGACTACCGTAGTAAAGGTATCTGATATAAAAATGGACATTTATGAGCCAATGACTGACTCTATTTCAGATCGTCCATTAGTTATTTACATACACACAGGTAACTTTTTACCTCCGGGCCTTAATGGTTCACCTAATGGTATTAAAACCGACAGTACCGCTATTGTAACCTGTACAAAATTGGCAAAGCGTGGTTTTGTAGCCATCTCAATGGACTACAGATTAGGCTGGAACCCAATTGCAAGCGGTCCTACTGGTCCTATTGTAAGACGTGCCACTCTTTTAAATGCCGTATACCGTGCTTTACATGATGTTAAGCAAAACGTACGCTCACTTAAAGCGGATGCATCTTCTGCCAATACCTATGGTATTGATACTACTCAGATTATCCTTTACGGAGAGGGTTCAGGAGGTTATGTAGCACTTGCTTACGCCACCCTTGATAAAAAAGAGGAAACTGAAATTCCCAAGTTTGTTTATCCGGGCACAACTGATTCATCTTACGTTCAGCCAGGTTTGGTCGGTGATGTAAACGGATTGGGTGGACTACTGAATCTTTATTTAGACAATGG
>CAXBJE010000107.1:0-8924 GCA_963975525.1 uncultured Owenweeksia sp.
GATGCCCTGGGTTTTGGCGAAAATAGTTTTTTCAGTATCACCCCCCTTCCCCCCTCAAGGGGGGATTGGGCCGGAGATAGAAGGAGGGGTTCTGGTTTAACACCGTTAATTTTCCTCATCCGCTTTTTCAACTTAACGTGCAGCTATCCCCCCTTGAGGGGGGCCTGGGGGGTGAGTGTTTTTTAACAACCCCGTCTCGTCTGAGCCGAAACACCCCTTCTATCCAGAAAGGGAATGGCTAGACAGAGCGGTTATAATGGAAAGGGCTGCATACACGCAGCCCCAACCTTATAACATTTCACCTTGAACATTCAACCTCCTCAATAGTACATTACCCCCTGGGCCTTATCCTTGGGATATCTCACCTCGTAGGAAACTTCATAGGAAGTGTTTTGCCCGGGAGCAAGTGTAAACCTCCATTTTATGATTCCTGTTTTCTCATGAAGCTTTCCACCGCCAGTACTGCCAATGGTCACCTTTATTTCTTCATTCTGGGCTACGGGCACCTGGTCCCGTAAAACGATATCTACAGGTATCTTTTTGTTGTTCTTCAACTTGATTTTCCACACGTAGTAATCAATACGGCTAGTGCCAAAGAAGGTTTTCTCTTGTTTATTGTACACCCTTTCTCTGGTTACAACTACGCCTTTATCACGCCCCAGCGAAAGCTGCAAAGTGTCTTCCGGATTATTGGTATTCAGATAAGCTTTACCCACATAGGTTTTGTTGTTAAACAATGATAGCTCTCCATCTAGCAAGTCATACTGGCCCCAGTTGTAAATCTTGGCCACAAGGAAAGCGTCTAAATCCAAACGAGGCTTAGCGTGGTACTCATATTTTGCAGGTAAACTGATTTCACGAAGCACAACAGTAATAGGGGAGTTATTGGAAGCAACAGTCTGTTTTCTGTCCACCGTGTACTCCTGTTGGGTTAAGTTCTGGGTAACCTGAAATTGTTGATTTGACAAAGACTTACTCAACTCTTTATCCTTGGTATTATCAAATCTGGTATTAGCATTTGAAACGGCATCCCCAAACTGCGCTGGTAACCCACCTACTCTCATATTGCTAAAATTCACATACCACACATTCATATAGGGAACCTGTGCCCCTGCTGCCGGATTGCCTGTGGCCAGTTTCAAATCCACATTATCCCAGTCCTCACCCGTTTGTTGAGTAATTTGTGCTTTGTGAGTAAGGTTAACCGGCTTGGTAAGATCGTCCACACGGGCATCATACGTGCTAATCCAACTGGCACCATTGGCGATATACGAAAGATCGAACCGAGCATTTACCGCACTGGCAGCTTCCACTCTTACTTCCACCATACCTGTTTTTTGCGAAAATGCCTGGCGCTCCACATTTATTTGCTGCTGCAGCTTTTGCTTCCTTTCGTTAACGTCTTTCTTCTCATTCTGGAGTTTATACCAGGCTCTGGCATTTTCCTCTCTACGTTGCTTTACAAAGTCAGCAGCAGCTTTAAGTTCCTGTAAAGAAAAGCCACCATCGCCACCCAGCTTGCGATTGGCCTCCAGCAGTTCGCGCTCCATTACCAAACCAAACTCAGTAGAGGCTATTTCCTCCAACTTACGATCCAGTTTGTCAATTTCAGTTTCGAGCCCCTTCATGGTTTCACTTTTGTCTTCCTCCGTAAGGAAGTTGCGCTTGTGTGTGATAGACAATACAGTAAGGTTACCCGAGCCGCCCAGCATAATAGAGTTGGGGTCCATATTTTGGGTAAGTCCGCTAAACAACAGGGTGGAAGTACCTGCCGGAACCTGCACATTGGCCTTACGGCTAACCTGCGCCCCCTGTTGAAAAACGGTGACTTCAGTTATTTCTGATTTTACAGTTTTAGACTCTGATTGGGCCACTGCTGAAAAGCTAAACAGCAAAGCAACAGCTAGTGATAGTGTAGTACGCATCTTTATAAATGTTTGCTGTAAAGATGCAAAAGAAGGCTGAACGGTTGGGGCGGGAGTTGGTGAAAGCTACACTCGGCTTGGTAAAACCGCTATATGGTATGGGCTTCGCTTTTTTGTTTACCACAGAGATAATGAGGGCTCACAGAAAAAACCACAATTTTACGCAAACCCACTCTGTGTCTTCTGTGAACTCTGTGGTTAAGCTTTTTCAGAAGAAAGCGCAGGCTTATCCTTCTCTGCCTTTTTTAGCTTGCTAATGGCAATTTTATCCTTCTCTGTTTCACAGATTGGTTTCTTCATCACCTTGTTACCAAGATTCCAAAGGAAGAAGATAAGCCCCAAAATAAACACCTGACTCAACAAGGTTTCCCACGATGGGTATAGCCCGATAAGGCCCCAGCGTAAGTTTACCGGAAGGGAGCTAATGCTAATAATACCGGCCTCCTGCAGTGCATGAACCCCTTTGCCCACAAGTACTACCGCCAAAAAGGAAATAATCATGGCCGAGTACTTAAACAGCTGGGTAATTGGAATTTTCTTGGAGAACCTCAAGAGTAAAACCGAAATCACACCAAGAAGTACAAAGGCAGAGACAATTCCACCAATGAAGGAAAGCTGATGCGTTTCACCCACCTCCATATTAAGTGCAGAAAGGAATAGCACAGATTCGAATGCTTCTCTAAACACTACAAGAAAGGAAAGAAAGGCCAAGCCCAGCATATTCTCCTTACGGGCCAATACCTGAATTTTACTCTTAACATAGGCCTGCCACTTTCCGGCTTCAGATTTACTGTGCATCCAAAACCCGACATAGAGCAGCACCCCAACCGCGAAAAGGGCAATGGCGCCTTCCATTACTTCACGTTGGGCTCCCGTAAAGGTGAAAAGCCTATCGGCTGCCAACCAAAGCAAAAAGCCAAGGCCAATAGCTGAAATCCAACCAGAATGCACCCAGGCAGCGGCATTCGGTAATTTAAGAGAACGAATAATTCCTAGTATGGTAATCACCACTAAAAAAGCCTCAAGGCCTTCCCTTAAAATAATAGAGAATGACAGCAAGAAGGCCAGCCAGGCTGAGAACTCCTTTTCGGCCAACAGCTTTTGAGCATAGGTAAGCATCTCAATTCCCTTATCCGCAGCTGCTACAACTTCAGCCACAGGTTTATCTCTTTCAATAAGGCTGCGCATGCCTGAAAGTTGCGTTTCCAAGTCGGCCACAAAACTGGCATCATTAGCTCTTAATTGCACCTCAATCGGCTCCACTCCCTCAAGGTAGGCGGTCAACGCAAGGTTTCTGGCTTCATCAGCATCCCCGTTTTTATAGGCTTCCGCGGAAGCGGTAATAAGTCTTTTGGCTTTATCCAGATAATCGCCCTGGCTTTTTTCGGCCACCTCTTTAGGATACATGCGCAATGCAGAAATCAGGGAAGGTAGGTTTTCATCCAACTGCAATTTGGTTTTCAACTCTTCATTACTGGATGATGCCAGCGTGCTCAAATCCACCTCCTGCTTAATGTTATTAGCTACTTCAAGCGAAATATTTTTATCCTGATGTGGAAGACTTAATACGTAAAAAGCCAAATCCCAAACCTCATCATCGCTAAGCTCATTAAAAGCGCGCATGCCCGTACCATCTACACCAAGGCGGATGGTATTATAAGCCTGAAAAGGGGATAGGCCGTTGGCTTTATCGGGAGAATGAAAATTGGTAGGTTTAGGCTCAAGGCTTGCGGCCAGTGCTCCATCTCCCATACCCTTTGGGCCGTGACAAGACTGACATTGCAGCGCAAAAAGCTCCTTTCCTTTAACAATAGACGGCCAGCGCTTTGGAGCAACTTCCAACTCATAAATGGTGATTACCTCCTGTTTTATGGACGCGGCAACACTTGAAATTTTATCCTGCGAGGCCTTTTCATTCACCAGATTTTCGAGAAGAATAATATCGGACTGTAGAGAAGCTGGTACTTTTTGACCTAGCTCTTTAATGGTTTTGGAGAACTCCTTCATCTCCTGATACTCTGCTGTACTTACCACCTTGCCGTTTTGCACAGCCAATGAATAATCCACCGCCAGATAGTCTAACAAGTGCACCATCATGCGGGCGTCATCCTTTTGTGCAGACAGGTTTAACACACCCATCACCATGAAAACTAAAACCGCTAAAAATCCAGATTTCAACCTTCCCATTCCAGTGCCTTCTTATTTAGACCAATTAAAAATAGAGGGCAAATATAAGGCACAGACGATAGTGGCACTCAACAATCTATAAATTTTAAAAGGAGATTGATAAATCCACGCTATTAAGCATAACACGAGATGATGTAGCAGAGTGGCAGAAAATAAAAAACCCCGAAAATGATTTCCGGGGTTTTTGAATAATGAGTTGGTAAAAAAACTATGGTAAACTCTGCTGAAAGGCTGCGTAGCCAGAGTTTGGAGTCAAAGTGGTATCGCAACCTTCTTCCATTGCCTTATCCGTAATATCCTGAATTCTGTTCTCAGGACTTGGGTGAGTGCTCAAAAATTGTGGTGTACTTCCTCCCTGACCCTGAGCTTCTAATTTTTGGAAGAAAATTTTAGCCCCATCACAAGCATAAGGCGTTTGAGCCAAATATTCTACAGATCTTATATCAGATTCTGTTTCAAAAGCCCGGCTAAACTGAAGCCCCGCGGCAGTTCCTGCAATCTGTGCAGCTATCTGCTCTAGCTGGCTAGCATTTTCTCCAACCAATAAACTCAATAATACTGAAACCCCATATTGCTTTTGCAGGCTACGGCTAGTGTGGCGCAGGTCCGCATGGGCAATTTCGTGACCCATTACCCCGGCAAGGGCATCCACATTATCTAAATACTTAATAAGGCCGGTGTACACATAAATGTAACCTCCCGGAGTGGCAAAGGCATTAAGGGTGTTATCATCTTCCAAAATGGTTATTTCCCATACAAACTCGTCTTTGTAAGCTACTTCACCACTGTTCAAAATCTGGTCAACAATGTTTTGCAGGTATTGGTAAGATGTACCGTATTGTGTGCGATCCAAAATCTTGTATTGAGGGTCATTATTGATCTCCTGACTTACCTGAGCGCCAAGAGTTTTGTCATCTTCTACACTAAAAAAGGGTACGAAGTTGTCGTTTTTATCGCAGGAGGTGTAACCCAATGTGAGTACTACAGCCAATAAAGAGAAGGAAATAAGCTTTTTCATAATTGATTTTTATCGGAATTGATGAGTGCAAATTTGAGAATTTAAGTTCATCCTTGGTATGAAGCGCCTATTTTTACTCATTATGAAACACCTTCTTCAACTTTTAGAATACACCTTTTGGGCGAATGACCTTTTTATAATTCGTCTCAAGGAACAGGATGACATTCCCGAGGAAATTTCGAAACAGGTTTCGCACTTACTATCCGCACACCGTATTTGGCTAAATAGAATTGCGGGCCGGGGTGCGCTGCCATCTGTTTGGGAAACCATTGACCAGGAAAGCTGGGAGGGCATTAACATTGAGCTTTACAGCGAAACCTGTGATGTGGTAAAATCTACAGATTTGGAAAAGGTGATTAGCTACAAAAACTCACGCGGGGAGTTTTTCCAAAACCCATTGGAGGAATTGCTTCATCACATCATAAACCACAGTACCCACCACAGGGCACAGGTGGCTTTACTCATGAGGCAACAACAGATGTTACCGCCACAAAGTGATTATATATTTTATTTGAGGAGGTAGCGCCAATTAGGAAAGAACCATAAAACCCTGACTCCCTTAAAAACCTCCCCTTTGTAAAAGTGTATCCAAATGGATACATTTGCCTATGTACTTAATTGAAAAAACGGTTGAGTTTGATAAGTGGTTGCGTAAGTTAAAGGACCGGAAAGCTAAGGCCAAAGTGCTTATCCGGATACAAAGGATTGAAGAGAATGGAAACTTTGGAGACTGCGCCCCGGTAGGAGAGGGTCTTACTGAGTTACGAATACACTATGCAAAAGGATATAGGGTTTACCTAAAAGATAAGGGTGGAATTGTAGTGCTGCTGCTTATTGGCGGAGATAAATCAACGCAAAACAAAGACATTGAAAAGGCGAAGCTTCTTTGGGAGGCCCATCAAAAAAACAAGAAATAGATTATGAATACCTCAAAGTTTAACATAGCAGATTACCTGGATGATGATGAAATGATTCAGGAATACATTAATACCGTTCTTGAGGAAGGTGATTCAAAGGATATTGTAGTCGCCCTTGGTCATATTGCAAAGGCTATCGGTATGTCTAAAATTGCAGAAGAGACGGGGTTGAGCAGGCCAAGTTTATATAAGGCACTTTCTGAAAATGCTAAACCTCAGTTTGAAACAATCTTGAAAGTACTTCGTGCTGTTGGCAGTAATTTAAAACTTAAAGCATCTGTTTGATGCACTTGATCCTTTATGCTCCAATCTCAAAAACACCTCTTTAGCCTTCGTCCGGATATCCACTACCTGAATTGTGCTTATAAAGCACCGCTGCTCAAATCTGCGGAAGCTGCCGCGCTAAAATCGCTGGAGCGGGAAAGAAACCCCATTGACATATCACCCACAGATTTCTTTAAAGATGCCAATGAGGTACGAGAGAAATTTGGACAACTGGTAAACTGCAAACCCTCTGAAGTAGCTATAATCCCTTCCACATCCTACGGTTTGGCCAATGTGCTTAAAAATGTGCCTAGCGAACACGGGCAACATGCCATTACCATTCAGCATGAGTTTCCAAGCGACTATTTTGCCATAAACAGATGGTGCGATACTCATAATGCGGAATTGAAGGTAATTGCACCTGATGACGCACTGGAACTACCAGCTGAGGACTTTAATAACCGTATTATTTCCACTATCACCGAAAAAACCGCTGTGGTGGTTCTTTCCTCCATTCACTGGATGAACGGGCTAAAATTTGACCTGGAAAGAATAGGGGAGAGGTGTGCTGAAGCAGGCGCTTACCTAATTGTAGACGGCACCCAATCTGTTGGCGCCATGGCAATGGATGTAAAACGGTTTAAGATTGATGCCCTAATCTGTGCGGGTTATAAATGGCTGTTTGGGCCTTACTCGCTGGGCTTAGCCTACATAGGGCCAAGGTTTAATAACGGAACCCCCATAGAGGAATCATGGATGAACCGCACCAATGCAGAAAACTTTGCCACCCTTACCAATTACGACCATAACTATACCCCTGATGCCGGCCGCTACAACGTGGGCGAAATGAGCAACTTCATATTGATGCCCATGCTCAATGAGTCTCTGCGGCAGCTTAATGAATGGACAGTTCCGGCCATTGAGGCCTACTGTAAAAACCTGGTGAAACCACTTAAGGATTATCTGATTGGTGAAGGACTAACCTTTGAAAATGACAAATACTTCTGCAATCACCTGTTTGCCTTGAAGCCCCCGACAGGTGTAAATATGGACACCTTACGGGAAAATCTGGCGGCAGCCAAAATTTACCTTTCTGTTCGTGGTGCTTCCCTGCGCCTTTCGGTAAATGCGTTTAATACAGAAGAGGATATTACCAAGTTGATTGAAGTGATAGAGGAAACAAAAGCTAAGAGTTGAAAACCTCTGTGCCCTCCGCGCCTCTGTGGTGAGTAAAACCTAACCACTGAGAACACAGAGGGCCACCGAGAAAAGACGAGCTCAGAGCTCCTTGCGAATACACTTAAGTCATCTTTGCCAACCTCTGTGCCCTTTGCCGCTCTGAGGTGAAATAGCGCCTCTTGCTTCAACTCGGAGATACGGAGCTCGCGGATAAACGCAGAGGGAACAACACGGCATACAACGCTTTGCAAAACTCCGCACACTTTGTGCCTCTGCGGTGAAATAACTCTTGCTTCAACGCGGAGACACAGAGCTCGCGGAGAAACACAGAGGAAACAACAGGGCATACACCGCTTTGCGAAACTCTGCGCCCTTTGCGCCTCTGCGGTGAATCAAACACCTAGTTGCCCGCCTCCCCTAAAAACCTTAAACTTGGGATACTAATTCAACTCCAAAGGTTTATCGGTATGGCCCCCAACATTACGCGTGTATTTACCACCGCTCTTTGTCTGTCTCTGTTTGCTTCCTGTGTAAACGATAAAAAAACGCAGCAGCAAGATGAATCCCTCACCCAGCAAACCCAGACGGGTACAGAGAAACCCCTGTTTCGCCTACTCCCTTCCAGCGAAAGCGGAATTGACTTTGCCAATACCCTTGCGGAGACGGATGCCATGAATATTATTACCTACCACTACTTCTACAATGGTGGAGGAGTGGCTTGTGGCGACCTCAACAACGATGGCCTGCAAGACCTCTATTTTACAGCCAATCAACTTCCGGATAAGCTGTACCTCAACAAAGGAAACTTAAAGTTTGAAGATATTTCGGATGTGCTGCCTCCCCACAAGGAAAACTCATGGAACACCGGAGTAACCATGGCTGATGTAAACGCAGATGGACTTATGGATATCTACGTTTGCCGCTCCGGAAATCTTAATCCTGAAAACAGGAAAAACGTGTTGCTGATTAATCAGGGGAACCTGAAGTTTAAGGATGAAGCCACTGAGTATGGCCTGGATGACCCCGCCTATTCTACCCAAGCCGCCTTTTTTGACTACGACAAGGATGGCGACCTGGACATGTACCTCCTCAACCATGAGATTGATGACATTACCAATTACAACAAGGATATCCACAAAAGCCGCGACCCTTATGTGGGAGACAAACTGTACAGAAATGATGGTGCGAAGTTTACCGAGGTAAGCAAAGAAGCTGGTATATACTCCAGCCCTTATGGCTTTGGGCTTGGCGTGGCCATTGGAGATTTGAACAACGACACCTGGCCCGACATCTACGTAACCAACGACTTTTTGGAGAACGACTTTATGTACTTCAACAATGGAGATGGCACCTTTACAGAGAAGATTCACACCGCCACCGGCCACATTTCCAACTATGGAATGGGTGTGGATATAGCCGACTTTAACAATGACG
>CAXBJE010000108.1:0-8917 GCA_963975525.1 uncultured Owenweeksia sp.
GGATTGTGAGCGGGTATTGGTAAAAATGAGGGAGGTTTGGCTTTCATCCAAAATGGGCAAAACCTTTTTCAACATTTTAATGCCCAAATGGCCTGCCCAGGGTAATGTTTCCACTTCATCTGGCAGAATGGTTTTTACCTCTATTTTCTTTTTGATGTTCGCGCGGATCACAACAGGCGGTGAAACTTCATCACTGGACTCAGTTAGTGCAACCTCACCCCGGTCCTTCTCTCTCGGCTCAGCCGAGAAGGGGGAGAGGCCCATCAATACTTCCAAGGCTTCTTCCATATTGCCAATGGTAGCCGAGATTCCCCAAGTTCGGAGTGCGGAGTTCATTCCGCGCAAGCGGGAAAGACCAAGTTCCATTTGTACGGCTCGCTTACTACCCATCAACTCGTGCCACTCATCTACCACCACACATTGCAGGTTTTTAAAGGTTTTTGGATAGTCTTTAGAGGCTAGCAGCAAATGGAGACTTTCAGGTGTGGTAATTAGCAAATTGGGCAGTTGTTTTTTTTGCTTTGCCCTTTCGGCAGATTTGGTATCCCCTGTCCTTACACCAACAGTCCAATCCAGCTCCATGCCTTCTATGGCCCGCTCTGCCGACTGAAATATTTCTTTAGCTAAGGCACGGATTGGGGTAATCCAAATGGCCCGGAGGCCTTTGGTTTGGTTATGCGAAACTAAAATAGGAAGAAGGAGCGAATAGGTTTTTCCACTACCCGTTGGTGCATTTACAATTCCCGATTTACCCTCAGCATAGGCTTGCCAGGCTTCCGCCTGAAAAGGAGCTACCTGCCAGGCGAGTTCACTAAACCATTGTTTGGGTTTCTGCACCGTTTATTATTTTGTATCGAAAATAAGGTTTAGTGTTTAGGAATGTTTGGTTAATATCGTGGTTATGAAAAATCAGCAATATTGGGTGGAGAAGTTAAATCTGCAGCCGCATCCCGAGGGTGGTTTCTTTAAAGAGGTATATCGTTCTGAAGGGACAATTCCAGCAACAGCTTTACCCACGGAGTTTGGTGGGGCAAGAAGTTTTGCCACCTCTATATACTTTATGCTGACGGCTGGTAACTTCTCTGCTTTTCATAGAATTAAATCGGATGAAACCTGGCACTTTTATACGGGAGCTGCCATTACGGTAAGCGTAATTCATAAGGATAGTAAACTGGAGGAAATTCATTTGGGTGATAACCCTGATAATGGGGAAGTGTTTCAGGCAACTGTGCCCGCCAATGCATGGTTTGCCTCAGCGCTAAGAAAAGACGAGGGCTACAGCTTAGTGGGCTGTACGGTAGCCCCCGGTTTTGATTTTCAGGATTTTGAAATGGCTGAAAGGGAAAGCTTAATCGCAGAATTTCCACAACATAAGTCTGTCATTCAAAAACTAACCCGAGTGTAATCTTAATACCTAATACCAACTACTAAATTCCATTCCCGCACCACTAAGTGCCGCTATCTAAATACTAAAATCTAGCATCTATCTACTAAACCTAAAAAGCCGGCTTTTTAGGTTTGTTGTCCAAAATCTCCTCAATCTTTTCCATTACCTCATCAGTAAGTTTTTCCTTGGCATCCGTTGCTTTCAGGTTTTCTTCCAGTTGAGAAGTTTTGGAAGCGCCCAGTATAACGGTGCTTACATTTTCATTTTTGAGGCACCAGGCCAGTGCCAAAAGAGCCATACTAATTCCTAACTCCTTGGCCAGCTTGGTAAGCTCGGTAACCTTGTTCAGGTTTTCTTCCACCACGCTTTTATCCTTCAGCCAACTCAGTTCATCACGGTTTAAGCGGGCATCTTTGGGTATGCCATCGTTGTATTTTCCCGTAAGGATACCACTAGCCAATGGCGACCATATTGTAGTGCCCAAACCAACGGTTTTGTAAATCTGGCTAAACTCATTTTCCACCTTTTCGCGCCAAAGCATATTGTACTGCGGTTGCTCCATGGTGGGGCCTATCAGCCTTAAATCCTTTGCCACCATGTGGGCTTCCATAATTTCCTGCGCACTCCATTCGCTGGTTCCCCAATACAGCACTTTGCCCTGCTCAATCAAAGTGTTCATGGTGCGTACGGTTTCCTCCATGGGTGTTTCCTTGTCAGGACGGTGGCAGTAGTATAAATCCAGATAATCGGTTTGTAAACGTTGCAGCGCCTGATGACAGGCTTCTGTAAGATGCTTTCTATTGTTCCCTTTTTGCGTGGGTTTAGAGTCTTTTAACCCATGTATACCAAAAAAGGCTTTGGAGGATAATATGTAGGAATCACGGCTCCAGTTCATCTTTTTCAGGATTTTGCCCATCAGCTCTTCGCTCTTGCCTGCCGCATATACCTCGGCATTGTCAAAAAAGTTAATGCCATTGTCGTAAGCCATTTTCATTAAATCTTCTGATGTAGTATCGCCAATTTGGCTGCCAAATGTTATCCATGAGCCAAAGCTCAGTTCGCTTACTTTAAGTCCTGATTTTCCGAGATTATTATACTGCATAATGGTGTTTAAATTTTAAAGTTATAGGTTAAATGTGAGAAGTTGGAACGGCTTGGCTTGCGTGATTGTTCTTCTTTGGATAAAAGTGTTTAGTTGATAGCCCCAAGCTTCGAGCCTTTCTCGATTTCAACCACTCATACTTTGCGGCTTTAGTTTGTTCCTTGCCAACTCCCGATTCCCTCCTCCCTACTGAATTCTCTTTCTTACTTTCGTAAAAAACATACCGCCATGGCAATAAGAAAACCCTTTAACCTCAATAAATGGATAGACGAAAACCGCCACTTGCTTAAGCCTCCTGTAAGTAACAAAAGTCTATACCCGGAAGGAACAGATTATATAGTGATGATTGTAGGCGGCCCAAATGCACGTAAAGATTACCATTACAATGAAACCGAAGAGTTGTTTTATCAGCTCGAAGGAAATATTACTGTAACTATACAAGAGGATGGTGAGGCCAAATCGCTTCAGCTGGGGCCGGGAGATATGTATCTGCACCCACCTAAGGTGCCGCACAATCCGGTTAGAGAGGCAGGTTCCATAGGTTTGGTAATCGAGCGAATGCGTGGAAAGGGTTTTACCGATGGCCTCCTTTGGTTTTGTGATAAGTGCAACAACAAACTGCACGAAACCTATTTTGAACTACATGACATTGAACAAGACTTTTTACCAAGGTTTAAAGAGTTTTATGCCTCTGAAGAAAAACGTACTTGCAATAAGTGCGGACATGTAATGGAAATTGATGAAAGGTTTAGAGATAATAATTAGATAGTAATTCTTTCAAAAACATCCACTCCTTCAAACATTTTTCAGAATTACCCTACTGAATATTCTTCTTCAATTTAATATGTTAATTTAGATAGTTCTATGGGTTCATTATTTGAGGAATGGGCTTTAAGGTGTTTCTGCTATAATCTTTTCATACTTGAACCAAAACAGTATCATATTTCAGCTTATCGAAGCCAGTCCATACCCCCAAATACTGGTAACACCTGATTATCCGGATTTCACAGTGGCATACGTCAACCAATCTCTACTTAATGCATCTTCCATATCAAGAGATGAAGTGATTGGCAAAGGTGTTCTTGAATTATCTCATCGTCTTTTTGATAAGGCACATGCGGAAAGCATAATTAGTGGTTTAAAGCAGGTGTTAGATGAGAAAAAGAGTAACGAGAATGCAATTAGTATAAACACCAAATGGAAGGCAAAAAACGAGCCCCTTTTTAATGATAAAGGTGAATTAGAATACATTTTGAGAACCGCCAGTGAAATTGGGTTAATTACCAACGAAGGTTACAAATCCATTTTTAAACAAGCCGCTGACGCTATATTCATTTCTACAGGTGAGGGTTATTTGTTAGAGGTTAATGATAAGGCCTGTGCTATGTTTGGCTATAGTCGAGAAGAGCTTTTAACACTGCATGCAAAAGACTTGGTTTCTAAAGATGATTTAGAGGCTACACCGCTACTTCTAAAAGACCTTCCCGAAAAAAAATCAATTGTTCATGAACGCAAAGCCATTCGGAAAGATGGTAGCATCTTTTTTATAAGCTTATCCGCAACTTTACTTCATAATGGAGATGTACTTACAATAGCCAGAGACATAACAAACAGGAGGGTACAGGCACAAGCATTAAAACAAAGTGAAAACAGATTAAAGGCCATGTTTAACCATGAGCCCAACTGTGTAAAAATTGTAGACAAGGAATTGGTAGTACTTGATATGAATGCAGCTGGCCTTGAAATTATTGAGGCCGAATGTGAAAGTGAAATTATTGGAAAAGAGGTGCTACCCTTAATTGCGGAAGAACACCGGTCATCCTACTCTAACGCTCATTTAAAAGCCTACCACGGCACCCCCAGCAAAGTAGTATTTAAATTAATTGGCTTAAAGGGTGGAGTTAAATGGATGGAATCTCAAGCGGTACCTTTTACGGATTATAAAAATAACTCTAAATGCATTTTATGCATTACACGAGATATTACCGATGAAAAGGAGGCTAATGATTTGCTGAAAAAGTCAATGGAAAGATTTGAATTAGCAGCCAGCGCCACAAATGATGCCATTTGGGATTGGGACAAGGTAAACAACAAAACGTGGGGCAATAAGCGACTACACGAATTATATGGCAGAAAAAATGACACCGGTTACTTTAATTCCGATACTTTTTTTCCCCAGGTACACCCTGATGACAGAGAAGAGTTAATATCACGACTGAACACCGCTCTTAAAAACAAAGCCGAAAAAGTTTCAGGGGAATATCGTTTTAAAACAAGTACTGGTGAGTACCGCCACTTTTTTGACCAGGCACTGATAGCCTATAATGACCTAGGCGAAGCCGTAAGGGTTTTGGGCGCCATGCAAGACATAACCGAGCGCAAAAAATCTGAGGAAGCGTTATTAAAGAGCGATCAGAAATACCGCTACCTTTTTAATAATAATCCTCTTCCTATGTTTATTTACAATTTTGAGACTCTCAAAATTGTGGATTGCAATATTGCAGCCTGTAGAAAATACGGATATACCCGTGAGGAATTTTTGGAGCTTACTATTAAAGATATTAGGCCTGTAGAAAAAATACCCCAGATAGAGAAGGCTACTTCCATAGTTGTAAAAGCAGGGGATTTTCATCAAGGGGTTTGGGAGCACATGACCAAAGACGGGCGATTAATGAATATGGAGATTACCAACCATATTATTGACCACGAGGGTGAGTTATCTGCGTTGGTTTTGGCTAATGATATTACCGAAAAATTCAAGGCTTCACAGGAGTTGCTAAAATCCAATAGGCGCTTAAAATCTTCTAATAGAATAGCACAACTAGGATACTGGGAGTTTGACCTTGCCTCAAAAAAAGTTTCTTGGTCAAAAGAGTTATTTAAGATTACACAAATTGGAAAAAACAAAAAGAGTGTTTCAATTGAAAATTGTTTTAAGATTATCCACCCGGATAATGTAGAAACTATAACTAACCTTTTGAACCAATGCATTGAGAAACAACAGGCAAACGAAAGCTATTTTAAACTTATCTGGCCAAATAATGAAATCCGGCATATCCATGCTGTAATCCGAATAAGTAAGGTTGAAAACAATATGGTTACTGTTTTAGAGGGCACTCTGCAGGATGTAACGGAAAGAATTGAATACATAAAGGCCATTGAAGACCAAAACGAAAAGTTTAGAAAAATAGCCTGGATACAATCTCATGTAGTAAGAGCACCGCTTGCCAAAATAGTGGGGGTAGCAAATCTGATAAAGCAAAACTCCCTTTCCGAAATTGAAAAGGAAGAGCTACTTACTCATTTGTTAGACTCATCTGCTGAGCTTGATCAAATAATTAGGGACATTGTTGAAATTGCCGAACAAGTAAGAATTGACGCCAATGGCTAAAAAAATATTAATTGTTGATGACGACAAAGTGATTGTATTCATCCAAAAACGAACCTTGCAAATAAATGGGTTATTGGCAGACACTTTGGATTTCAGCAACGGTAAGCTGGCGTTAGACTATCTGAAATCTCAAAATGAAGAAAGCTGTAAATATCTGGTACTGTTAGATATTTCAATGCCGGTAATGGACGGCTGGGAATTTTTAGAAGCTATTCAGGAAGAGGATTTTTCTAAACAGCTTTCGGTTGTAATGTTATCATCATCTATTGACAAAGCAGATTTGTTAAAATCCAGCCAATATTCTCAAGTGCTCACCTATATTGAAAAGCCATTAGATGCTGCCAAGTGCAGCAAAATAATAGAGCTTTGTAAAGCTAAATAACCTGTAGGTACTTTCATTTTTACATCTTATGTCTTCACCAAAACCATTCTCTAATATTGTAGTTGTGGGAGGCACTCCATTTGATTCTGCCAAAGGAGCAAACTATTTACGAACTCATGGTATCAATGCCTCAGCAATAGGCATTTCAACTGAACCTGCGGAACAATCGGCTCTTTATCAACACCCTGATTTGGTGAAACAACGGTTTGATGAAAAAGTAAATCCTACTAACTGTTCAGAGATTATTGTTTTCTGTAACTCCCTCTCATTTGTAGTGCCTTGGCGGGAAATATATCCAACTAAAATATACGAGCTTACCGCCTACTATAAAGCCATATTTACCACAGCCAAACTTAAAACGCTGGCCGTAATAGTAGCTGAGGAAACCACAATCACCAACCTCAAAGACTTTGTCCTTAGCCATGGTATTTGTGATCCTAATGACTTAAAAATCTTTTCGAGGTTGGATATTATCAACCAGCTTGAAGCCTTAAGCGAAAAAGACCAACTGCGTCTACTACGCAAAATGATTAAAGAATACCAGAATTTGGGATTCACCGAAATATTAATGGGCTGTACCCATCTGGATCAGGAAGAATTTGAGGAATTAACGGATGTAAAAGTGTATCAACCGGGACTAACAATGCTAAGGGAATTTATCAATGACCACACTGCTTCCAGGTAGAACCAACCTTGGTTTTATTGTAGCTTTTTTAAAATGGCTAACAGAATACTTAATTTTACCGGATGCTTAAAATAGACATGCACACCCACATCCTGCCCGAAAAACTCCCCAACTTTGCGGAGAAATTTGGGTATGGCGAATTTATTCACCTCATCCATAATACCGATGGAACTGCCAATATGATGCAGGGCGAAAAGTTTTTCAGACGTATACAAGCGGATTGTTGGGATCCTAAGATTAGAATTGAAGATTATAAAAAGTTTGATACCCAGGTACAAGTGGTTTGCACCATACCTGTAATGTTTAGTTACTGGGCCAAAGCCAAAGATTGTGCTGATTTATCTCGGTTTTTGAACGATGATATTGCACAAGTTTGTAATGAAAATCCACAGCACTATTTAGGGTTAGGCACATTGCCCATGCAAGATGCTGACGAAGCCATTAAAGAATTGCAACGCTGTAAGGATATTGGTTTACTAGGTGTACAGATTGGTAGCAATATCAACGACAAAAACCTTAGCGAGCCCGAATTCTTCCCCATATTTGAAGCTGCCCAGGAAATGGGAATGGCCATATTGGTGCACCCCTGGAACATGATGGGTATGGATAGCATGCGCAAGTACTGGCTACCCTGGTTGGTGGGCATGCCTGCCGAAACTTCTCGCGCCATTTGCTCTATGATATTTGGTGGGGTGCTGGAAAGACTGCCTGATTTAAGGGTTTGCTTTTGCCATGCCGGAGGTTCGTTTTTACCCACTATTGGCCGTGTAGAACATGGTTTTAATTGCCGCCCTGATTTGGTGGCCATCCACAATAACATAAACCCGAGAAGCTATTTAGGAGATTTTTGGGTGGATTGCATCACACATGATCCACTGATGTTGGAATACATCTTAAAACTACAAGGATCCAAACGTGTAACCCTAGGTTCCGATTATCCTTTCCCTCTTGGGGATTTGGAAATCGGACAGTTCATTAATGAAATGGATTTGGACAAAAGCGTGGTGGAAGACATCTTCTGTAATGCTACGCTTGAGTGGCTTAATATTGATAAGAGCCGATTTATGGCTGGAGGAACTGAAAATGACAAAGAGCTTTCATCGGTAAAATAACCGCCTCCTTTTCAACACTTTTTTCACCCCGCAGCACGATGGTGTTGTGGGGTTTATTTTTATTTTCCGTGGGGTTCCATATTAGGTAATGGTTTGCCATCCCTCAAATAATGGTCAAAATGGCGCTTCATTTCAGCCAACATTTCGCTGCGGTACTCACGCAAGCCATGGTCTGCACCCTCATATAATATAAAGCGTACCGGATGCTTGTACTCCGTGAGCTTGCTAACCAACTTTAGGGAAGCCGCTGGATCCACCCTCCAATCTGCACTACCGTGCATAATGAGCAAGGGTGTGGTAGGGCACATCTCATCCGCCCAATAAACTGCTGACCGGGCTTTTAGTGCCTCCTCTTTGCCTTCTTCATAGTTTGGAATAAGCTGGGCATAAACACCCGTTTCCATACTGGGGCGGCTTTTAATACTACTGGTTAAATCGGCTCCACCGGCAATCACAGCTGCCGCCCTAAAACGGCAACTTTGCTTTATGGCCAAATAGGTCATCATTCCTCCTCTGCTTCCTCCCTGTAACCCAATGCGAGATGTATCAGCCTTTGGCAATTGCTCTAAAACCTTAGTGAGGTTTAACACATCATTCAAATCAGCACCTCCAAATTCCTCGGTACCTTCTCCTCCATCCACACCACGGTATTGGCTGGCTATTACCATATAATCCCAGGATGCCATTTGGCCTAAAAAGTAGGCCGCACTTAGGTCTGTCCACTTTCCAAAATCACGGTTTCCGCCCCGATTTGCAATTATGCAGGGATACTTTCCTTCAGCTTTTGGCTCTATCAATATGCCTTTCACTTTGAGACTATCAGACAGATAGGTAATTTTATAAAAGTTGAGATTTAAT
>CAXBJE010000109.1:0-8891 GCA_963975525.1 uncultured Owenweeksia sp.
AGATTTTGCAGTCTTATCTTTATCCGGTTCCAAACTAAAACCTGATGGTTCTAAATCCCCTTATATACGGTCAAAATCGCTGGTATTTTTTAATCACCCTAATTGCCATGGGCAGTTTGCAGGCCTTCGGAGTGGTTTACTATTATGATATGCCTCTAACCCCGGCCATCATGGATGCCGTTTTTAGCTGGCTCGGAATCGGGTCGTTGTTGTTTTTTGCGGCAAATACCTTATCCTACTATCACCCATCGCGTGGTAAGGGAGTTTTGGTCATATTTACTTCCCTGTTTTTAGCGTACATCTGGCTTTGGCTCTCCACTGTTATTATTGTGGGTATTACCCGCTCACAAGATTATGAGGGCTTCGTACAACACACCCAGCTTTATAGATTTACCGTTGCCTTTCTGGTTTTTTTGGGCACCACCACCTGCAGCCTGATTTGGTACCGCTTAGGCGAGAAGGAAGATGAGCAGCGCAGGAAAGTGGAAACCGATAAAATGTCTAAAGAGGCAGAGCTTTTTAAACTCCGCCAGCAACTACAGCCGCACTTTTTGTTCAATAGCCTTAACTCCATAAACTCCCTTATAGGAACCAGGCAAGAGGAAGCCCGAACCATGGTGCAGCAGCTTTCTGATTTTTTAAGAGGTACGCTAAAGCGAGAAGATCAAAAATTTATCTCTTTACAGGAGGAGCTCGATTACCTAAACCTGTATCTTGATATTGAACAGGTTCGCTTTGGGCATAGGTTAAAGGTAGAAATGGCTTGCGCAGATGACTTACTGATGTGGAAAATACCCCCGTTAATTCTGCAGCCTGTATTGGAGAATGCCATAAAATTTGGACTATATGGCACCACAGGAAATATTATAATTGATTTTAAATGTGAGGTTTCGGATAATCTATTGCTCCTCACTATTGTTAATCCTTTTGACCCGGATATGCAGCCACCGGAAGGAACGGGCTTTGGACTACGTTCGGTAAAAAGGCGGTTGTACCTGTTGTTTGCTCGCACCGATTTATTGAAAGCCGAGGCATTGGAAAACAACTATACGGTAACCATTAAAATCCCAAAACTCAATGATTAAGACCATACTTATAGATGATGAACCACTGGCGTGTGATTTGGTGCAGGAGTATTTGAGTGCCTATCCACAAATTGAAATTGTAGCCCGTTGCCACGATGGATTTGAGGGGATGAAGGCCATAAACGAACATAAGCCCGATTTGGTTTTTCTGGACATTCAAATGCCAAAAATTACAGGTTTTGAAATGTTGGAATTGCTGGAAGAACCTCCTGCTGTGATATTTGCCACCGCCTTTGATGAGTTTGCCATAAAGGCTTTTGAAAGCAATGCCGTAGATTATTTGCTTAAGCCTTTTTCAAAAGACCGCTTTGATAAGGCCGTGCAGAAATTTCTTGAAAACAATGAGCCCGCTCACGGAAATGTGCAAAAAGTGGTGGAAGAGGCTTCAATGGCTAAAAATCAAAACCGCGTTGTAATTAAGGATGGAAGTAAAATCCGCATTATCCCTATAAAGGAAATTGTGCGCCTGGAGGCGGATGACGATTATGTGAAGATATTCACCGAGCAGGGAAATTTCATGAAAAAGAAAACCCTCACCCACTTTGAAAATACCCTTTCGGGAGATTCATTTGTTCGTGTGCACCGCTCACATCTTATTAATATCACACACATTACCCGTATCGATCCTTATGAAAAGAATAGCCACGTGGCCCTGCTAAAGGATGGTAGTAAGATACCCGTTAGCCGGAATGGGTTTCAGGTGTTGAAAAGTGTATTGAATTTGTGAAAGTGGCACGCAAAGCCCCAAAGCACAATATATTTTACGTTAGGTGTGCTTCGCCCATCTCCATTTTGGAGAGGGGCAGACCACGCCTTACGTGGGCGGGGAGAGGTGTTTTGCGTTCTTGGCGATTTTGCGTGAATGTTAATATTAACGCGGTTTCCCAGCCGAAATAATCCCCATTTTCAAGTTCTCCATAAGCTGTAAAGAGCGATTGATGCGTGTATCCACCGTTTTAGCTGAACCGATGTAATACAGGAAACTTCGCTGCAAGCCGGGCTTTAGTTCCAAAAAGGCCTTTTCTCCTTCAGGGTCTTGATTCATCACCTCGGCAAACTCTTCCGGCAGTGAAAATCCAAATTTGGTTCTGTCCACTTCTAAAACCAAGGCTAACTCTGTGTCTGGCTCCACTTTAGCGTCCTTTAATGTTGATTTCCCCAAAGAAATAAAAGTTTCGCCATTCTTATTGCGCTTCAGCGCGCGATGAACTTTCATCCCGTTTTCAAAATGAACAATCACTCTCAGCATATTGCTGTCTCCCAACATAGCATCCGCAATGTTTTGCGGAATGTCCATTTGCGGATAATGATACATGCCCTTATCTATAATTGGTGCGAGATAGGTCGTAAACTTGGGTGTTTTCTCCATGCAGGATTTTGTGATTGGAATCTCAACGAAAGTAAGTTGGTTTTTAGGAATAGAAAAAGAAAGGGCTGCCCCGCATAAGCGAGACAGCCCAAATCAACACAAAATCAAATTTTTATTATTTAGTAACCGTTCCTGCCGGAAAATTGCTGCTCACCTGATTGGTCATATCATAGGTTACATGGTCTGCAGCTGTAGCCGAAATCATGTGCACCAATGGCTTAAAAGCAAATGGCATGGGCGAGTTGTCTGGTTGTGGCTCAATAGAGATAACCGCTGTTGCACCACTTAAATCTGTTGGGAAGGTTTGTGTAGATGGTGCATTAGTTACCAGGTCTTCACCAGGAAAGGGAGGTCCTGAAGCATCACTTCCGCTAAATGGAGCTGCATCATCAGCCATGGCCACATCCGTAAAGCGACCAGTAGAAAGTGGTTCTCCGTTTAACACCACCCAACCTTCATAGGCCCATCCCGCAGGTAGGGTTGGTAGGTTAAGACCAGTTGCCGGAGAACCACCACTTATATCCAAAAACCAAATTCCACTTTTTTCATCTGTTGTGTCGGCAGTGGTTGGTGTAGCCAAAATGTACTTGCCAGAAGCCGTGTTGAAATCGGAACCTAAAGCAGCAGGATGATTAACATTTACTGTGGCATTATTTCCTGAAAAGGAACCACCGGCAATTTTAATGGCACTTGGGGCTGGGTCGGTATCTGGAAATGGCTCAATGGTTAGCACATAATCTGTGGCGGCATCCAGGTTGGCCTGGCTTACCTCAAAACTGGTTTGAGATGCAACGCCAGCACTGTTAACCGTAAAAAGTCCGGTGCTTACAGGGCTTCCGTTTACTATAATCCAACCTTCGTAGCGTTCATCAGCGCCAAGCTCGGCAAGGTTGGCAATGTTCATTTTTAAACTTCCGTTGGAAGAGGTGTTTCCGTTGTCGTCTTCGTCATCACAGGCAACTGTGGTAGTCATTAGGGTAGCTATGGCCCAAATCATTGATTTTTTCATAATCTCAGGTATTTGTGTTTTTTAATACCCTCCAAAAGTCCTTTTAAAGAATCACGAAAATGTCACAGAAGGATAAAGGTTTGGTGATAAGTGCTGCTATGGTGATAGGTAAAATGGTTAATTTGTTCGATTCTAATCAACTTCCATTGGTTCTATGAGAAGGCATATTTCTATTTTTATCATTCTATGGGCTGTTATAGCCTGTAGTGGTCAGGATGCATCTGTTTCTGAAAATACGGTTCCAACTCGCGAAATAACAGATAGCACAGGATCGACATTAGAGCAAAGAATAAAGCTGC
Source organism: uncultured Owenweeksia sp. (assembly GCA_963975525.1). GTDB lineage: Bacteria > Bacteroidota > Bacteroidia > Flavobacteriales > Schleiferiaceae > Owenweeksia. The sequence goes on from CAXBJE010000109.1 coordinate 3,763, forward strand.
ACGCCTCTCAGAAAAATGATTCTAGTTATGTAGGGAGGCCAATGCCCCGCCTAAAAGCCTTAAACGAAAATGGTGATACCATTGACCAAAATGCGCTTTCGCGGGTGGTGTTTTATAATTTTTGGTTTACGGGATGTGCGCCCTGCATAGCAGAGACGCCCTATTTTAATGTGTTGGCCGCGGAATATGAGGGTAGAGTGGATTTTATCGCCATTACTTTTGAAGAACTTCAAAACTTACCGGAGTTCTTTGAGAAGCACCCATTTAATTTTACGCATTATACCATGGGTAGGAGTGAAATCAATAAATTGGATTTGGCCCAAGGTTACCCCACAACCATTGTAGCCGTAGAAGGAGAAATAATTTCATGGAAAGCAGGTGGTACAACACCGTCTCATCCATCTTTTAAAGAGGAGATGGAGAAGCAAAATGACCGTTATAGGGAACTGTTTAAAAAGAATCTGAAATAGCTTAAAGCTGGTTAGGCCGCAGGCAATACCATTTTGAAAGATGTATAGCTATTTACCTTGCTTTGCACACTTATACTTGCCTCATGTATATCCATTATCTTCTTCACAATGGCCAATCCCAATCCTGAACCGTCAATTCCATTTTTCCCTTTATCAAGCATAAAATAGCGGTCAAATATCTGTGGCAGTTGCTCTTCAGGTATTCCCTTGCCAGAGTTGGTTATAGCCACTTCCAGCCTGTCATTCATCATGCTTGCAGTTAGGCTAACCTCTCCATTTTCAGGAGTGTATTTCAGAGCATTGTCCATTAGGTTTTGGATGGCTCTTTGCATTAAGGCGATATCTGCACTTACCATGGCCTCAGGGGCTAGTTCTGTTTTTAGGCTTATGCCTTTTTGTTCTGCTTTAAGCTGATATTGCTGGGCCGTATCCTGTAAAAGCTCATTAAAGTTGAATCGCTCTTTGTGCAACTTTACTTGCTTGGCCTCCAGTTTGCTCAGTTCAAAAAGGTCAGCAACCAGCCTGTTTAGCTTTTCACTGCTCTTAAAAATTATCTGCAAATATTTTTTCTGTTCTTCCGGGCTTAGGTCATCGCCCTTTATCATCATAGTTTCAATGTAGCCTTGTATTACCGACATCGGGCTGCGCAGGTCATGCGATACATTGGCAATCAATTCGCGCCTTAGCTCATCCACCTCTTTTAGCTCCTCAATATTTTTAAGGATGGTATCTGCCATGTGGTTAAAGGTTTCGGATAAATCAGTAAGTTCTCCACTTTTCCTAACAGGAATTCTGGCGTGATAATCCCCTTCTTTAAACTGATTTACTGTTTGGATAATCGTTCTCAAATTCCGTGTAAGCAGAGCTATAAGCAGTATGCCTAAACCAAAAGCTGCAATAAGGGTAATGGCAAAAGTTTGGGCACCCAACTTCATAAAATAGCTGGTGGAAAGTGCCGAGGCGATGTGAGCATATTCCTCACTGGCCAGCACCATATACACATAGCCCTGAAGCTCGTTTGTGGAGTCTCGCACTTCCGAAGCCGAGAATATGGTTTGCTCACCCGGTTTTCTGGGGTCATCACCCAGTACGTAAGTTTTGCCACTATCAGCTAAAAATTGTTTTACAGGTGCCATGTCCAAACTCTTTAGCCGCACATCTTTATCCAGCACCACATATTTTAAAATATCCCCGGCAGGGTTTAAAAGATAAACCTCAAGGGATGGGTTTACGGCCATCATGGAGTGCATTATTTTGCCAACGGCCTCTTCATTTACCTGCCCGTTTTCAAAAGGGTTTACCTCCAGCAACATATGATGAGCCACGTTTGCATTAAGGCGCTGCGTGGTTTCCTGGTAATATTTTCTGGCGCTATAAGTGGTTATGGAAACGTAGGCAACCCCCAATAAAATAAGGATTAGGAGTAAGGCACCGGACAATCGCCACAAAAGGCTTTTTCTAAAACTTGATTTTTTCATGGCAATTAAATTTCATCATTAAAACGGTAACCAATACCCCAGGTGGTAAGTATGTATTTAGGGTTGCTGAGGTCGGTTTCGATTTTGGTACGCAACCTGTTGATGTGCGAGTTTACCGTATGCTCATAGCCACTAAACTCATATCCCCATACGGAAGAAAGTAGTTGGTCGCGGTCAAAGCTCCTTCCTGGGTTTTCGGCCATCAGGCATAGTAAATCAAACTCTTTGGGAGTTAAGTCTATGCGCTCTTCGTTACGGGTTACTTTGCGTTTGGTAAGGTCAATTCGTAAATCTCCATGCTGTATTTCTGCTTTGGCTGAAGTGTCTGCGGTTTTTGTTTTTTGTATTTCCTGTCTTCGCAGGATGGCTTTTACACGGGCAATAAATTCACGAATGCCAAAGGGCTTGGTGAGATAATCATCCGCCCCGGATTCCAGTCCCAATACCTTGTCAAATTCCTCCGCTTTAGCGGTAAGCATCAGTATGGGAGTAAAATTTTCCAGTGCTCTGAGTTTTTGACAAATGGCCAAACCATCCATTTCGGGCAGCATCAAATCAAGAACTATCAAGTCGTAGTTATTGGAATGGGCATTTTCAAATCCCTGTTTTCCATTCATTTCCTGGCTTACCTCACAATCCAAATCTCTAAGGTGTAGGCTTATAAGTTCAATGATGTCGGGGTCGTCCTCTATTACCAGTACTTTCTTCATGAAACAGTTTTTTGCGAGTGTGAAGTTAGGGTCTATTTATCACGAAAATATCACGGGCTTAAGGGTTCGTAGGTCTTATGGCAGACAGCTTTAAACGGAATATTCCTATTCACTCACCAATTCTTCCCGTTCATTCCTTTTTATTTTAGTGGCCTTAGAGGATAGTTCAGTTTTGCCTTGTAAAATGAACTAAATCAAATTGCCTTATGAAATCGAAAGTTTTTCTTTTAGGATTGTTCCTGAGCTTTTCCATATCAACCATTGCCCAACAGCTTACCCAAAACATTAGGGGGAGGGTTATTGATAAGCAAAGTGAAACCCCACTACCGGGAGTTAATGTGTACATAATTGGTGAAGGCAGTATTGGCACCACTACTGATGGAGATGGATATTACCTGTTGGAGAAAGTGCCTGTAAAGCGCGTTACCATTGCTTTTAGCTTTATCGGCTACCAGCCCGTTACCATGCAAAACATTGAGTTGAGCAGCTCTAAAGAGTTGGTACTTAATGTGCCCATGCTGGAAAGTACGGAGCAGCTGGCTGAGGTTGTGGTAAAAGCCAATGACAAGCCCGAACGGGTAAATAATGAGCTGGTGAATGTTTCGGGCCGTACATTTTCTATTGAAGAAAGTACCCGCTTTGCCGGGTCGGTGCAGGATGTATCGCGTATGGCCAGCAACTTTGCCGGTGTGCAACGTACCAATGATGCCAACAACGATATTGTTATCCGAGGTAACTCGCCCATTGGGCTTATCTGGAGGTTGGAAGGAATTGACATCCCCAACCCTAACCACTTTGGCGGTTTGGGCGCTACGGGTGGCCCGGTAAGTATGCTCAACAATAATGTGCTTGCCAATTCTGATTTCCTTACGGGAGCTTTTCCAAGCGAGTATGGCGATGGTATTTCGGGGGTTTTTGATTTGAGGATGCGCAATGGAAACTATGAAAATCATGAGTTTTTGGCGCAAATTGGCTGGAATGGTTTTGAGCTGGGCGCAGAAGGACCGCTGAATCGCGAAAGCAAATCCTCCTACCTTATTAATTACCGCTACTCCACGCTAGGTGTTATGTCGGCCATGGGCATTGAATTTGGCACCGGCACTGCTGTCCCCAATTATCAGGATCTGAATCTTAAACTGCATTTCCCCAGCAGCAAAAGGGGTACAATAGATGTGTTTGCCCTTGGCGGGATAAGCTCCATAGAGTTTTTGGATAGCAAGAATGAGGAAGGTGAAGATGGCGGCTTTTACAGCGATGAGCAGGATTTGTATAACGATGTACAAACCGGAGTGATAGGCGCTTCGCATCAATACTTTTATAATAAAGATACCTACAGCAAATTTTCGGTAGCACTTACCACCATTGGTAATTACACTAAGGTGGATACGTTAAACACCACTCGCGACTTGCTTTCGCCAGTGTACCGCCAAGAGTTTAGAGAAGACAATATTCAGTTCAGTGGATTCCTCAATAGAAAATTTAATGCACGGAATGCATTGCGTGTGGGGGCCTTTGTTACCTATAAAAACTACAACCTTTCGGATAGCACTTTTGATGGTGATATCAACACTTTCCGTACCCTTCGCAATCAGCAGTCAACCGATATGCTGTATCAACCCTACGTAAACTGGCAACACCGTTTTACCGATAAGCTGGAAATGAATATGGGGCTGCACTCTATGATTTTGGCTTCAAGCGGCAACTACTCTTTGGAGCCACGCTTTGGCTTAAGCTATAAGATGAGTGATGTTCAAAGTGTGAATTTTGGGTATGGCCTACATAGCCAGATCCCTAATGTGGCCATACTATATGATCAGATATTGCTGCCTGATGGTAGCTACATCACACCAAACCAAAATTTGGATTTTACCAAAAGTCACCACATTGTATTAGGTTATGATCGTATGCTAAAAAACAGGATGCACTTCAAAGCAGAAACTTACTATCAATATGTTTATGATGCTGTGGTACAACAGGAGGCAACATCATTCTCTAGTGTAAATGCCGGTGGGTTCAACTTTGCTGCGCCAGATTCTGTGGAGAATGGAGGTGTTGGTTACAACTATGGCTTAGACCTAACTTTTGAGAAGTTTATGGACAAGGGCTTTTACTTCCTTACCACCCTATCTCTATATGAAAGCCAATACCAGGGCAGTGATGAGGTTTGGCGAAACACAGCCTTTAACGGCAACTATGTATTAAACCTCCTTGGCGGGAAGGAGTTTGTGCTGGGTAAAAACAAAACCGAAAAGAAGAAGCGTAAAACCATCACGCTTGACGGTAAAATGACCTATGCCGGGGGCCAACGTTACACGCCAATCGATCTTGAACAATCTATTGCTGATAATGAAGCCGTTTATGATACGGATAATGCTTTCGGAGCTCAATTCGATCCTTATTTAAGAATGGATTTAAGGATTGGCTACAAGATCTCCGGTAAATCCGTAACCCAGGAACTGGCGCTTGATATT
>CAXBJE010000110.1:0-8866 GCA_963975525.1 uncultured Owenweeksia sp.
TTCAACACACATTATGCAGGAGGTAGAGGTATTGTGTAGCCGTGTAATTATCATCAACAATGGTAAAATTGTAGCTGACCGCCCTACCGCTGACCTAAAGGATGTTCAGGGTGCTAAGGTGTTTACCGTTGAGTTTGATAAGGACTTCTCAAAAAGTGAATTGAAGAAAATTGCTGGTGTGCGCGATGTAAAACTACTGGATGGTATGCGCTGGCAAATTGATGCTTTACCCGGTCAGGACATCAGAACTGAAATTTTCAACTTTGCTGTTGGCAAGAAAGCGGCCGTACTGGAAATAAAGCAACAGGAACAAAAACTGGAGCAAGTATTTCAAAAACTAACCGAAAAGTAATGAAGTGTAAAATCTTAATCCTGTGTTTGTCAATTTGCCTTTTTACGTCCTGCCAGGAATCTATAGTTGAGGAGCAGGCAATATCCGAGGCAAGCGAAAAGAAAAAGCCCAAACCGGTTACTGACGGTACACTTACCGTTACCAATGATGCCAGCAACACCACCTCGGAAATAGTAATGAAGGATGGTAAAAAAAATGGTATCGCCAAGCAGTTTTACAGCAATGGCAAAATTTGGAAAGAGGTAAGTTACAAGGATGGAAAATTGGATGGAGAGGCCAAGATTTATGATGAGGAAGGCCGGTTACAACGTGTTGTAAACTACAAAGAAGGTAGAAATCACGGCAAGTTGGTTAAGTATTTTAAAAGTGGTAATGCCAAAGTGGAGGCCGAGTATAATGATGGCATGCCCATGCTTGGCATTGTAGAACGCGATTACAGAGGCAAGGACGTAAAACAACCGGAAATTACTTTTGAAAAAGTAGATAACATGTTTAAGGACAACACTTACAGCGTTATTTTTAAACTGAACAAAAAAGCTAAGGATGTAAAGTTCTACGCGGGTGAATCGGCAGATTTTTGGAAACCTGAAACCGCTTTAGGGGTTCATATGATTCCACGTGACCCCTCAAACAAGGATCAGTACCTGATAAATTTTAATGTACCAAAGGGATTTTACCTGGCTCAGCAACTTCATGTTTATGCAACCTACACGAGCAGTACTGGCGAAGAGGCGGTAACTTACAAAGCGGTAAACATTGCTGCCGAAAACCCTGCTTACTAGCGGATCATAGTCTGAACCCTAAGTAGATCTCTATTGCCTGGCGCATACTTAAGCCCGGTTTCAATAGTTTGTAAGGCCTGAGTTTTACTGCTGTTAAATTGTTTTAATGCAAGGCGTGTGTAGGCCACCCCTATGTTATTCCGAATTACGCCCAGGTCTGGCTCTGCATTCATTAAGCGCTCAAATTCCTCCAGTTCTTTTTTCACATTATTAGAGTAGCTTACTCCCAGCTCTTCGTAAATATGTTCAATAAGCGCATTTCCGTAAGCACTTAGCCAAAGTTTATGGTCCTGTAATACCGGATATCTTTTCATGTACTCACGCATAGTATCTAATGGCTCAGGAAAAGCGTCCATACTAATTTTATAGCCAACAATTGCTGAAAACTGTGTGATGGCATCCAGGTTTTCCGGATGTACATCCATTGCTGTAAGTGCATAGGGCCATGCTTCGCCAAATTCGCCCAACTTAATAAGGTAATTGGTTAATAGGATAGCCCGCATAAACACTATTTCCTTGTTCTCCTCACCTTCGGCCCACCCATTTTGCAATCCAGTATATAAATCCTCCAAAAGTGTTGGGTTGTCCAAGGTAAAAAGGCATTCATAGGCCACCAGCCTAAATTCTTCCTCAACCATTGCCGAGTGTTCCGCGCTGGTATCCAACATACTAAACTCTAAAAATCGTTTCGCATAATCCGGATCTGTAAAATCTCGCTTTATAAGCTCCTGCATTAGTGCCGAGTAAATCATAGCATCAAATCTGGAGTGGGCATAAAGATGCTTAGCTCTCAGCGCGTTTTCACGTGATGAGGAAAAATCCTGATCTTCAAAATCATAAATAGCCTGATTGTAATATTGCAATGCCACCAATTGCTTAAGGTTTATACTCTCACTGGGATACAATTCATCCAGTATCTTGTCTAAATCCGGAGAATTCATTTCCTCAGCAGTAATTATTTTCATTGCCACTAATGAGTGCAGCTGATTCTGAACAAACCTTTCATTCAATTGCAAATACCCTCCCAAGGGGTCGGTACTCTCCATTACCAGTCGTTCCCCATCTGGTGTAGCTACCAAATAAACATGGCCCGGGGTTTCAATTATCTCATATGGTATTTCAAACCTCTCCAGTACTAAAGCATACAGTGCCGTTGCGGAAACACAGTTGAAATTGCCATTTTCAAAAACCTCGGCAAATTGATTTCGAAGCTGATACTTTGTCAGGAGCTCCTCCTGTACTGCAGCAAAAATTTTCTTTACTTTTTTGGAGGAAGAATACTTTGCAAACTTTGATGGATTAAGGCCTTCCACCAACTCATCTATCCTCTTTTTTACAGACTCATACCGGCTATCATCGCATGTGCCGCTGGCACTCATAAGCAGCATCAGGTTTCCTAATACTCAACTTAAAGTTAAAGAGGTAAGCGAAAAATAAATGCAGGGTTTGCATTATTTAAACAAAATCAACACATATGGATTTGCCATCAACAAGACATTAGGCTATACTAAAGCCATAGCTTAACCTCCAAGAAAAAAAGAAAAAAAAAACCTCTACTTCTTCCTGATAAATATCTGAATTGGCACTCCTTTAAAATCGAAGTTTTCGCGGAGCTTATTCTCCAGAAAGCGTTTGTAGGGGTCTTTTACATACTGCGGCAGGTTGGCAAAAAATGCAAAACTTGGGGTATGTGTGGGCAACATGGTACAGAACTTAATGCGTACGTATTTTCCCTTAAGTGCAGGAGGAGGATTTCCCTCAATTATTGGAAGCATCAAATCGTTGAGCTTGCTGGTAGGTATACGCTGGGTTCTTCGCTCATACACATTCATAGCCTCTTCTACCGCCTGAAAAATCCGTTGTTTGTTCAGTACAGAAACAAACATGATAGAAAGGTCTGTAAAAGGCTCCAGCTTGCGCAGAATTCGCTTTTTAATCTCATCAGAGGTCTTGGTGTCCTTATCAATAAGGTCCCATTTATTCACCAGAATTACGATTCCCTTTTTGTTTTTTACAGCAAGGCTAAAAATGGATAAATCCTGGCCTTCCAACCCTTGTGTGGCATCCAGCAAAAGCACACAAACATCAGAATTTTCGATGGCTCGTATAGAGCGCATCACAGAGTAAAACTCTAAATCCTCATGAACCTTGCTCTTTTTACGCAGCCCGGCCGTATCCACTAAAAGAAAATCTTTACCAAAAAGATTGTAGTGTGTATTAATAGCATCGCGGGTAGTACCTGCTATATCAGTAACAATGTTTCTCTCTTGTCCCGTAAGGGCATTAATAAAAGAAGACTTACCTACGTTTGGACGACCAACAATGGCAATACGAGGAAGGTCTGTAGCTTCAACTACTTCCTCCTCTGGCATTAGCTCCACCACTCTATCCAGCAAATCTCCAGTTCCGGAACCGTTATTGGCTGATATGTTGTAAACGTCTCCAAGGCCCAAACTATAAAATACTGCACTTTGCGCCTGACGCATGGCGTTATCCACTTTATTCGCAACAAGCACTACATCCTTTTTGCTTTTGCGCAGCAGGCTCGCTACCTCTTCGTCAAGGCCAGTTAGTCCTTCATCAGCGTCCACCACAAATAATATCAATTGAGCCTCTTGTATAGCAATCTCTACCTGCTTACGGATTTCACCTTCAAAGATGTCATCGCTACCGGTAACATAACCTCCTGTATCAATTACCGAAAACTCCCTTCCAATCCAGTCAAACTTTCCGTAAATACGATCACGTGTAACGCCTGAAACCGAATCGGTGATGGCTTCGCGCGATTCAGTTAAACGATTAAAAAGAGTGGATTTGCCCACATTGGGCCTGCCTACAATGGCTACGATATTTGACACTTCAATGCATTTAAGCGGCAAAAGTAGTTAAAGCATTGGTGACGAGGCAAAATAATGAATGACAGATGTTACAGCCCCATCTTAGGAGAAAATTCCTTTCCCACAGTAAGCGCTTTTCAACGACAATTTTATCAACTGCCTGAAAACAAAAAAAGACTCCCAATGGAAGTCCTTTTTTGCTTTCGATTAACTGAAATACTATTTCCTTCTATTTAGGATATCAGGATAATTGGTGGAGAAGTTAATAAGATCAACAACTGATTTTGCACCAATCTTATTTAGAAGACGCAGCTTGTAAGTACTTACTGTCTTATCGCTGATCTCCAATTCTTCGGATATTTCTTTGTTAGACTTTCCGGTAGAAAGTAACTTCAAAACCTCTATTTCTCTTTGGCTCAGTTTAATGGCCTTATTTCTTTTCTTATTGGAGAGGATTTCTTCATTAAAAACCTGCTCACCTTCATACACCCTGTTTATAGCGTGGATAAGTTTTTTAGGCTCTTCATCTTTAATTAAGTAACCGCTTGCTCCCATCTGCAAGGCTGTCTTTCCATAAATGTCTTGAGGGTGCATTGTTAAGATGATAATCTTTAGATCAGGCGCTATTTCCTTAATCTTTCTCAATGCAGTTATACCATTCATCTTTGGCATATCCAAATCCAGAAGAAGGATGTCAGCCTCATGTTCTTTAATCATCTCAAGAAGCTCTTCACCATCTGCAGCTTCAGCTACCAGTTGAAGATTATCTTCATAACCGATAAATAATTGAAGACCTTTACGAACTACCGCGTGGTCATCAGCAAGTAATAGTTTGATCATACTTTAAATGTGTTTTCCCTGTTATTGTGTGTGGTTTGCAATATGTTCAAAAATAACGATAATTCAAGTAAGATTGGTACTACGCAATATTTAATCACCAAAATTGCTGTTCCTAAGGCTATTTGGCAACGTACATACAGGTATCGGCACCATCTTATGTTGATTTGAACGGTGTAATTTAAGATAAATATGGTACACCTCATTTTCTCGCCCAATAAAGTCCTCAATACTTTTATTGGCCGCGTATTGTTCCATCGCCCACTCCAACTCCGGATAAGTAGCACCAATCTGGTCTTCATCCGTTCGCTCATCGCCCCATAAGCCATCAGTAGGTGGAGCACTTAATATTTCCTCAATAATCCCCAGGTGCTTTCCTAAAGCAAAAACCTCTGTTTTATTTAAATCGGCAATAGGACTAATATCTACTCCACCATCTCCATACTTTGTAAAAAACCCAACCCCAAAATCCTCTACCTTATTCCCGGTACCTACAACCAAATAATGGTTTAATCCTGCATAATAATAAAGGGTGGTCATCCTAAGTCTGGCGCGCGTATTTGCTAAAGAAAGGTTTTGTAGCTCAACATTATTGGCTTGGGGTAACTCACTAATAAATGATTGAAATACCCCAGTCAAATCAACCCTGGCAAGACTAACATTAGAAAACCTGGCCTGTAATTGCTCCACATGCTTCAAGGCACGGCTTACTTGCTCTTCACTTTGGTGAATGGGCATTTCTAAACACAGCAAAGGGAGACCTGTACGGGCAGCAAGTGCAGAAACCACAGCAGAATCAACACCGCCAGAAACACCTACCACAAATCCATGGCTTCCGGATTTCTCCAAATATTCCTTAAGCCAGTTAACTATGTGGAGCTCTACTTTTTCAAGATTCATTACGCGAAATTAGAATAACACTCCAACTTTTAGGTTCACATAATCAAATCGATAAGTGTTTCCCTTATTTCCTAATACCCGCTGTCCATCGGCACTGATATTATCAAAGAGACTTCTGTTGTAATAAATACCCAGTAGTAAAGCCGTTTGGCCACCCAAGTCATATTCGCCACCAAGGCCAATACTAAACATTACGCCACCAAAGGCTACATCAACGGGCTTTTGGCCGCCAGTATCGGTATTAGTATTAGGAGTAGGCGTTGGCTTTAAGTTAACCTGACCAGCAGTATTAACATTTAGGCTTCCCCCAAAATCAGCAAAATAAGTGTAATAGCCGAAGGGTCTTGTGCGCATTTTAAGCATTACAGGTATTTGTACCATACCACTTTTAAACTCGGCTACAACTCTACCATCATAAGAACTGCCGTCTTCTAAAGTGTAATTATTGGGTTGAAAACTTCCCTTGGCACCTCTAAAAACATATTCAACACCAGTAGAGAAGGAATAATTATCGGCAAAATTAAATTCCGTAATAAGTCCAAACCCAAACTTTGCTTGCAATGACCCATCCACTTCTCCATCGTTACTCGATAAAAATGACAAATTGGGAGATGCGTGTATCCCAAACCTGAAAGGAGTTCGGGTATCGGCAGCCGTTTGTGCCTGTAACAGACTGGTTGACGTTAGTAATAAAATCAGGACTTTTGTGGTGACTTTTAGCATACCGTAAATTTTCGGTTAAAATTATAAACTCTTACCTTAACATAAACCATTGCATTTTGATTAAAAATATTTTGGGCTTAATTCTCCTGGCGCTTGTTGTTTCGTGCAACTCTGATACGGATATTGATATTTCGGGAATTGAAAAAGGAGCAAAGTTCACACGCTTTGATTCTGCCTTTTTTAATAGCGATACTGCCATGACACAGAGCGAGATAGATCGCCTAAGTACGCTTTACCCACCATTTTTTGAAGCTGGCAAAAACCCAAGGTTTTGGAAAAGCCAGCGCAATGAACCTAACCAGAATGAACTTTACCAAGCTTCAAAAAAAGTGCTTACAAATTTTGAGGGATTGAATGAAAACCTCAATTTTTCGATGAAACACTACTACTATTATTTCCCAAACACCCCTGAAATAGCGTTTTACGCCTACATCTCTAATCTGGATTTTGACTATCCGGTTTTGTATTCGCCTGAGCAATCCATGTGCTTTGTGGGTGTGGATTTATATTTGGGTCAGGACAAAAAGTACTATAACATACAGCAGGCCTATCAAAACTACTTCAGGCAGCCCGCTTTTTTGGTAAGAGACTGTATTGATGCAGTTGCAGAACCACATGTTGCCCGCAAACTGCAATCGGCAAACCTGCTTGACGATATGTTATACTACGGAAGGCGCCTATACCTTTTAGAGAAGATGATGCCTCAAAAGGACAAGTCTGTAATTATTCAATACCCGCCTGATAAACTGGAATTTTGTCAGGCCAACGAGCGCATTATTTGGTCCTACTTTATTGAAAACAACTTTTTGTTTGACACCAGCCAGGATTTAAAACGGAGGTTTATTGAGTTAGCACCTTTCTCCAAATTCAGGATGAAATTTGACAATGAAACCCCTGGCATGATTGGCCGTTGGGTAGGCTGGCAAATTGTTACAGCCTATATGGAAAATAATCCATCGGTTACTCTTGAGGAGTTGGGAAGAGAAACAGATTCAAGAAAAATATTGAAGCTGAGCGAGTATAAACCATAGATTATTTAAAGATTAATGTTGGAGGTTCAAAGCTCAGTCAATCCCTAAATTTGCACCTCAAAATTTTCGAATCCTCAAATTTTCTAATTCAGATGGCTCACCATACTTCAGATATAAAATTCACCATTGACCTTGACGAGAACAAAGTACCGCAGCGCATAGACTGGAGTGCCAGTGATGGTGGTATTAACCACGCACAAGCCAAGGCCATGCTTATTTCCGTTTGGGATAAAAAAGAAGGCGACACCCTGAAAATTGACCTTTGGACAAAGGATATGCTAGCCGATGAAATGAAGCAAATGGTGCATCAAACCTTGTTGGGACTGGCTGACACCTTACAACGCGCCACGGGCGAAGACGATATTGCCAATGGCATGCGTGAGTTCACTAAAGATTTGGGTAAACGGATGGGGATTTTGAAGGGGTAAATTACCACAGATTTCACTGATTGCACAGATTTTAGCCAATCACTTTATTCATACGCATGAACTTGATGCTACTTTTTACCTCTCTATTTCTGGCATCGCCAAAAGCTGTTGACCAAAGCCAAAGCTATAAATATTACGAGCAGGCACTTGAAATGGCAAAAATTTCCAAAAGCTTCGAATATCTGAAAGGTGAGTACAAGGATTCATGTGATATAGTGGTTTCACCAGAGTTAATAGGACTATTTCCTTTTTCCATGAGTGAGGAATCTAAGGCTAAATTTGGCAGAAATTTGGGAGGTAGTTCAAACTCATCTTTGGATAGCCTTTTATTTGACTGGATGCTCAAAGAGTCTCTTAAAGATTCTATCCACATTGTGGAATGTTACTTTCCAGTACAAGGGCAGACTGGATGTATGAATCATTATTTACAGGCAGATTTCACAACAATTCGGTTCAATTACTTTCAGTTGGAATTATATAATCCAGGAGGTTCAAAAGTATTGACATATTCCTTTTACATTACCAAAGGGGGCCGGCTGAAGCTGGATAACATTTCCTATGTAATTACATGAGTCAGATTTGACGATCCTCTTCGTAATGTCTGCTTAACTTTCAGTAGGATCGGAACTGCCATCCGCAAAATGCTCCGCCATATCAGAATTTAGCTGCCCAATATAATTGAGTATTTCCTCCCGGCCCACTACCTTTTCGGCAGAAGTGATAAAGTGTATGGGCGTTTGCTCCCAGGTTTCCAAAAGCTTATGGGTGTAGGCTTCAATATTGTCACGGAGCTTTACTGTACCAAGCTTATCCGTTTTGGTAAAAACCATACAAAAGGGAATGCCTTGCTCGCCAAGCCACTCCATAAATTCAAGATCAATTTTTTGGGGTTCGTGGCGAGAATCTATCAACACAAAAAGGTTTACCAGATTTCTACGCTCCAGGATATAATCATTAATAAACTTTGTAAAAAGGG
>CAXBJE010000111.1:0-8862 GCA_963975525.1 uncultured Owenweeksia sp.
AGCTTTTGGTGGGTTAGATTCTACCGTAAGAGAACTTTCCATTATAAACACAAGCTTATTTATTGGTGGTGATTTTATTGGTTATGATTTTATGTCTCCCGGTAGCCCAATGCTCAATCATATTACTGAGGTAGATTTAGGTCCAACCTTTTCAGTGAAGGAAGAATCAGATATGCCGGAAGTGAAAATTTACCCCAATCCAGCTGATGGATATTTTATAGTAGCCCGCGATGGAAACAATTGGAGAAATTTCAGGTTGACAGATGTTCAGGGTCGTGCGTATAAAATCGAGGCCATTGAGCACAATGAGGGTTGGTCATTTGATATCAGCCACCTGGCAGCTGGTACATACATCATTTCCATGGAAGACGGTGCCGTAAAATCCTCCAAAACAGTAGTGATAAAATAAAATTGACAAGTGATTTTTAGTAAGGGCGTTCTCAGTTTTTGGGGCGCCCTTTTTTAATGGAACTACAAACTATAACTCACACGAATTGAATAGCTCCTTGGGGCATCTAAATATCCCGGGCGGAACATCACTTCTCTGTTGAATAGATTGTTTACCAGAATATCGGCTTGCCAGTGTTTGGAGATTTTATATCCGAGCCTGGCATCAACAATAATATCACCATTTGAGTTTCTTTCGCGATTGGTTTTTACGCCTTCTATCCTATCATTAAAAAGCCCGTCAATATTCTGCATAAAGTCGTTGTAGCGGAAACTTACACCGCCAGTCCAATTGTAAAAGTAAAGCTGGCAATCTAGCTTAACAAGGTTTTGGTAGCGATATTTAAGGATGCGGTTGGTAGTATCGGAGCTTGAAAGAGTATAGGTAAGGTCATTGCCATTTATGTCTTCAGCAAAAGGTTTGTTTGGGTTTACCACTTGTGGTAGTATGTAAGTGTAGCCACCAATAATCCTATACTTCACTTTTGGCTTTAATTCACCATCGGCAACAAAAGCAATCTCCCAACCACGTATAAGCGTTTCGCCCACGTTTTGTGGTTTAAAACCAAGCCCAAATGTAGGAGGAACTGATTTACCCCAACCACCAAAGGTGAACTCAATCATATCATAATACCTCATTTGAAAGGCCGCAAAATCAATGTATCCCTTTATCTTTTTGGAGTAAAACATCTGGCGTAAGCCTACTTCATAACTGTGCCCTGTTTCAGGCTTTAGCTCTGGGTTTGGATAAACGTTGAGCGACCCAAAGCTGGTGGTGGTAAATGCTTCAGAAACTGCCGGAAATCGGAATGCTTCTCCATAAGAAAACCGTGCATTGGTACCCTTAATAATTTGAGCATTTACTCCGCCCCTAAAAACAGGTTTTTCAGCAAAGCGGTCATCCAGATGATAGTTTTCATACCTAACCCCGGCATTAAGATTGAGCCATGGCAGCGGCTTGTAATCTCCCTGTAAAAAAACAGCATTGTTGGCGGAGGTGTGTCTGCCAACAAAAACCACCGAGTTGGAAGTAGTGTGTACTGTAGAAACGCCAGCCGTAAGGGCCAGTTTGGTACTGTAAAAAAACTGAAGTAGATATTGCCCCAAATACTGATCGGAGTTGTTGGTGTAGTCTGCCTCTGTGCTTTTAGAGTTGTTGTTTAGTCTAAGATATCTTCCTTGTATGGTGTGTAAAAATTTACCCTTGCGGTATCGGATGGTGGGGTCTAGAAAAAAGTCCCAGCCTGTACTGCGGGTTATAGCACTATCAGCGGGAATGTATCCAAGGGAATCACTCTCCCACATTAATACTTCGCCATTATCAGCATAACTTACGTTGGCTGCAAGGCTCGCTTCCAGCCCCTTAATTTTTGAGCTTTTAAAGATGTACTTGGCATATAAGCGAGAACGTTGTTCATTGTCTAAATACCTGTAGCCATCATCAAATATTTGCCCCCCGCTAAGTACCAAACCTGTTTGAGAGGTAAGTGGCTGCTGATAGTTAAAGTTAAAACCAGAGTTAGTTTGGGTTCCGCTCCACCACTTTAGGCTTTCGCGTTTTGGTGCATCATAAAACCCTGAATATAAGTTTACCGTAAGGGCCTGTTTCTCCGGAAACGGGTGCGTAATAATATTAATGATACCATTCATAGCGGCCGATCCATATAGCACGGAAGATGCACCTTTTAGCACTTCAATTCTTTCCAGCGAATGGATTGGGATAAGATCCCACTGTGCCTGGCCGGCATCACCGGAAATTAGCGGAATGCCGTCAACCAAGGTTTGAACTCTTGTTCCGGTTCCAAAGCTCCATCCACTTCCGCCACGGATATTTGCAGAACCATCAGTAACATTTACCCCAGGGGCCTGTTGTAAAGTGTTCTCAAGTTTTACCGAGTTTTTGTCCTGCTGAAGGTTTGGCTTTATTACATCTAAACTTACTGTTACTTCTTCCAGGCGTTGCTCAAAGCGGCCCGCACTTACTACAACTTCCCCAAGCTGCGCGGTATTTGGTTTTAATGTAAACCGAAGGGTTTTTGGGCCTTTCTGCGGCATTATGGTGTCACTTACAAAAGTGTGATATCCAATAAAAGTAATGGTGAAAACTTCCTTTTTTGAGATGTCTTCAAACCTGAACTCGCCCTTGGAGTCTGTGGTAGTACCACGGCCATCTAGCTTAACGATATTGGCCCCGGGTAAAGGCTCCCCAGACTCAGCATCTACAATACTTCCAATTACTGATTGCCCCAGTAAGGCGGGAGTGCTAAGCAGAATTAAGCTAAAAATCAGTAAGGCGGATTTCATTGTTTGAGCTTTGGTTCACCAAGATTAGGCAATTTTGTTAATATTGTTGTTACCACTAAACCTTAACCACCAAACTTGGAAAATGAACTTCTGCATAGAGTTGCCCTCACCTTAATCCCCGGTGTAGGAGATAAAATCGCAAAAACACTTATTGCGCATTGTGGTAGTGCCCAAGCTGTTTTCACAGAGAAGAGATCAGTATTGGAAAAAATACCAGGTATTGGCACTAAGGCTTCTAAGAACATCAGTAGTCAGGAAGTTTTGAGCAGGGCCGAAACTGAACTCAAATTTATTGAAGGCAAGGAAATCAAACCGCTGTTTTATTTAGATGAGGACTATCCGCGCAGACTTAAAATGTGTGAGGATGGCCCGCTGATGCTTTACTATCGCGGTAACGCAAACCTTAATAAGCAACAGGTTGTGGCCATAGTAGGTACACGCAATGCCACTGAATATGGAAAGAGTTTCTGTGAAAATTTTGTAGAGGAACTAAAACCATACAATCCTTTAATCATAAGTGGACTTGCTTATGGTATTGATATTTATGCTCACAAACAGGCATTAAAAAACGGTCTTCCTACGGTAGCCGTTTTGGCTCATGGGCACGACCGTATTTACCCATCTACACATAAAAGTGTGGCCATGGATATGCTGGAAAATGGAGGATTGTTAACGGATTACTTGAGTGAAACCAATCCTGATCGTGAGAACTTCCCAAAGCGAAATAGGATAGTAGCCGGGATTTCTGATGCTGTAGTTGTGGTTGAAGCTGCACGAAAGGGTGGGGCATTGATAACGGCAGAAATTGCAAATAGCTATAATCGGGATGTTTTTGCCGTGCCCGGTAATCTTGGGAATTCCTTTTCAGAAGGTTGCAATCTCCTTATAAAGCAAAATAAGGCGGCATTAATTACGGGTGCAGTGGACCTTAAATATATTTTAGGATGGGAAGAGCAGCAGGCTGCCGAAACTGCTTCTCAAACAAAATTATTTGTGGAGTTGGGTGAAGGAGAAAAGCAGGTTTGGGATTTATTATCAATCTCCGGAAAGGAGGAATTGGATACTCTTTGTATAAAGTTAAAATTACCAGTAAGTAAAGTTCTTCAGCATTTGATGAGCCTGGAATTAAAAGGTTTGGTAAAAAGCCAACCGGGTAAAGTTTACTCCCTCCGATAGTTAGCTTGGGAGCTTGTAAGTATTAGCTGACGGTGAAATTTTAAGAATCCAAATTGCTTAAAACAAGAAAGTTATTAACAGGGGTGTTTATAAAATAAAATAGTTATTTTCGAGTTGTGGTAGCCGCCTAAAAGTACTTCTCACAAACTCTAATTTTTGGTGGTGACCACTGCAAGCGAAGGTGACAATTGTGTTGAAAAACATGAAGATTGAAACCTTAGATTGTACCTGCAGCAATGGTAGGCTGTAGTTGTCGAACTTAATACTCACGCAGTGCACACACTTAAACAACCACCCCAAAGAGGTATAAAGCCGCAGGCGCTTTCACCAAAAATTCTTATTGCCGAGGACAATTTGGTAAACCAAAAGTTGATGTCCTTACTCTTTTCAAAGCTCAAAATTCAGGTTGATGTTGTTTCAAATGGTCAGGAAGCATTAGATGCAGCTACCGTAAATAATTACGATATGATCCTTATGGATATTCAAATGCCTGTTATGGATGGTGTTGAAGCAAGTTGTAAAATAAAAGAGAGGTTAAAAGAAGCAGCACCGGTAATTATTGCGCTTACCGCCAACGTAATGAACGGGGATCGCGAAAAGTATATACAGTGTGGTTTGGATCACTATTTACCCAAACCCGTAAGCTTTGAAGACATAAAAATGACTGTTGCACAATTCACTACTGTTTAATAATTGTCATAAGTCCGACTGCCCAATGTACTCGTAGATTTTTAGATTGCAGCGCAATTAGAATGTATGAGCACACTAATTTCCATAGTTATCCCAACCTATAATGAGGTTGGAAATATTTCCAAATTAATATCCGCTATCAGGACTTCCACCATTGGTGTGGAGTACGAAATTATTGTAGCCGATGGCGGCAGCACCGATGGTACTTTGCAAGAAGTTCTCCTTTCAAAGGTAAATCTGGTAAAATCACCCATAAAAGGCCGTGGAGCACAGCTGAACTTTGGAGCACAAAGCGCCAGGGGCGAAATATTATTTTTCCTGCATGCCGATAGTCAACCCCCTTTAAATCTTTTACATCACATCCATAATGCAGTAGATCAGGGATTTGATGCAGGCTGTTTTAGATTGAAGTTTGATTCCAACAATTGGTTTTTAAGAGCTAATGCCTGGCTCACCCGGTTTAATTTGGATGCCGTACGGTTTGGAGATCAGGGTTTGTTTGTAACCCGCGAACTATTTGAAAAAACGGGAGGTTATCGCAATGACATGGTGGTGCTGGAAGATCAGGAAATGGTGAAACGCCTTAGGCGTTTTGGCGCTCGGTTTACGGTTATTCCGGATTATATAATTACCTCTGCCCGCAAATACATAGAAAATGGCCCGGTAAAATTGCAATTTGCTTTTTTGCTGGTTTGGATAAATCACCAACGGGGAAAATCGCAGAAGGAATTGGTGCGGATTTATAAAAACAGAATTAAGGATACCCGAATAAATGAAGGAGATGCAGGAAGCGTCAGAAAGGTTATTGATGATTTTCATCAAAAACCCAATACCGGGCAGGGTGAAAACTCGGCTGGGTAAAGATATTGGCCATGATAAGGCCGTGACGTATTACAAAAAACTATTAGAGATAACACGCCTTGCGGCAGAGAATATTCAGGCTGACAAGTGGCTTTGGTATGGCGATTTTGTAAACGAAACTGATCCCTGGAGCCCGTCTATCTTCAACAAAAAATTACAGCACCAGGGAGATTTAGGACAACGGATGCAACATGCGTTTTTGGATGCTTTTAAGGCCGGCTATAAAAAAGTGGCCATAATTGGAAGCGATTGCCCCGAGATGAGCCCTCAAATTTTAGAAGAGGCCTTTGCAAAACTGGACGAAACGGATGCTGTAATTGGCCCCGCCAATGATGGAGGTTACTATCTTTTGGCGATGAAAAAGCCACATCCGGTTTTTGAGAATGTGGATTGGAGCACCGGCAGTGTTTTGGCCCAAACTACCAATCATTTAAAAAAAGATGGACTAACCTATAGTCTGTTGCAAGAACTTACCGACCTTGACACCGTTGAAGATCTTAAACACTTTCCAAACTTATGATGCATCACATAGAAGAAGCTACCGCGTTTTTAAAAAGAAAAGGATTTGACAATGCCGAAGTAGGCATTGTGCTGGGCACAGGCCTTGGCAAGTTTATTGAAAAAATGGAGGTTGAAGCCACCATTCACTACAGCCAGATTCCGCATTTCCCGGTGGCTACCATGGAGTTTCATGCCGGGCAGTTAATATTGGGTCGTTGTGGCGGAAAAAAGGTAGTTGCCATGCAGGGCCGCTTTCATTTTTATGAAGGCTACTCCACTAAAGAAATTACATTCCCGATAAGGGTAATGAAGATGTTAGGTATTAAAAACCTGTTGTTGAGCAATGCGGCAGGAGGAATTAACCTCAACTTTAAAAAGGGAGATTTGGTGGCCATTGAGGATCATATAAATCTCCAAACCGAAAATCCGCTAACGGGGCCAAATCAGGAAATATTGGGACCAAGATTTCCGGATATGAGTGAACCCTACTCCAATGAATTACGTAATAAGCTACATGCACTTGCCAACGGGCAGGGCACTGAGATAAAGGAAGGGGTGTATGCAGCAGTTACCGGTCCTAATCTCGAAACCAGGGCAGAGTACCGATACCTTAAAATTATTGGAGCAGATTTAGTTGGGATGAGTACAGTGCCAGAAGTAATTGTTGCCCGCCACATGGACGTACCGGTTTTAGCGGTATCCGTTGTAACGGATGAGTGCGACCCAGACAATCTTCAGCCCGTGGATATTGCCGAAATAATTGAAACGGC
Organism: uncultured Owenweeksia sp.; assembly: GCA_963975525.1. Classification (GTDB taxonomy): domain Bacteria; phylum Bacteroidota; class Bacteroidia; order Flavobacteriales; family Schleiferiaceae; genus Owenweeksia. The sequence goes on from CAXBJE010000111.1 coordinate 6,750, forward strand.
AGGGAAAGCGGATGAAAAGCTCAGTACCCTTTTTGCTGCGCTTATTGAAAAACTATAACTATGAAACGTACCATTCTGGTTCTTCTGTTGCTCGCAATTTTAGGTGCGGGCATTTACTTTTTTACATTGTACAAAAAATCCAAAGAAGAACCTTATGGTACATTTTTAGTCCCTCGGTTAGAGTACAGCGCTTTTGTTTTTAAAGAAATTAAGCCGGAGTATGTAACCATGGATATGCAGATGCTAATCGATAATCCTTCACCTTTCGGTTTTAAGGTAGATAGCTTTACTTACGATTTCTACATTGCTGATTTCCGTGTTTTCAGCAGTACCTATCCCGAGCCCATTGATTTTAACAATTTAGACAGCAGCTATATTATGATTCCTATAACCATGTGGAATGATACGCTGACTTATGTGTTGGATAGCCTGAAAAAATCAGGAGTGGAGAATACTACTTATAGGGTAAAAGGCAGCTTTTACGCGGACATTCCATTGCTTAAGGAAAGAGAATTTGAGTACGACCAAAGCTTTGAGGGCCCATTGTATAAAATACCAGCAACTAAGCTTATTGACTGGGATTATGTGGGTATTGAAGACGGAAACGCCACAATCGATTTCACTTTACGGATTGTAAACGTTAATGTATTTCCATACGAGTTTAAGGATATGGAATATAAGGTTGCGCTCGGTAAACGAAACCGAGTTTTTGAAGGAAAAAAGATGGGTAGGATTGACATCCCCAAAGAGGATTCAGTTGACCTTGTGCTGCCTGTGGTTATTGATATTAGTAAGCTCGGAGGGGCATTTCTGCAGTATATAGGTGAAGGCGATCAGCTCACGTATGATTTCTACTCTAAACTGATTTTAACCAGCGAAAGCAACACTATAAAGGATAGTCCGATGGAACTGTTTTCTACGGGAAATCTGGAAACCATTCAGGAATTTATTAAAGGCTCCAAATAAACGACTATGAAAACCAAGTATGATATTATAGTGATTGGAGCCGGAGCTGGTGGCTTGGGTGTTGGTATTGGCATGGCCAAGTTTGGCTTTGATGTACTGATGATTGAAAAGGATGAAGCCAACTTTGGGGGCGAGTGTTTAAACTCAGGCTGTATACCCAGCAAGGCACTTATACATGTGGCTGATATTATTGAAAAAGCCAACCAAAGCAAGCAATATGGTTTGGAGGTTTCCGGTAAGCCGGATATTCAAAAAGTGCTGAAATATGTGCATGATAAGCAAGCCAGCATCCGTGAGCATGAAAGTGCTGAATACTTGAAAAAAGCAGAGGGACTTGATGTTGAAATTGGCACGGCCACCTTTACAGGAAAAAATGAAGTAGAGGCCAACGGCAAAAAGTTTACGGCCAAAAAAATATTGGTTGCCACAGGCTCCAAACCCCGAAAGCTTAATACAAAAGGCATCGAAAAGGTAAAAACCTTCAACAATGAAAACCTTTTTCAAATTGATTTCATTCCAGAGAACTTTCTGATAATTGGAGGTGGGCCCATTGGTATGGAGATGGGGCAGTGTTTTGCCAGAATGGGCAGCAAGGTTACAGTAATGGACATGGGCAATCGCATTATGAATAAGGAATTGCCGGAGGTTTCGGAATTGGTGCAAAGCCGATTGGAGAAAAACGGAATGCAGTTTATGCTGGAGCATGAATTGGTTGAGTTTAACTCTGCCAACACAGCTATACTTAAAGATAAAAGTGGAAATACGAAAGAAGTAAAGTGCGATGCCGTGCTGGTAGGGATTGGGCGAGACATAAAGTATGATGCCCTTAATCTGCCTAAAGCAGGTGTTAAAATGGACGACAAAAACAGGCCCTTACTTGATGATTATCTGAGGGCAAAAGGCAACAAGAACATTGTGTTTGCTGGAGATGCAGCGCGGAACCTATTTTTCTCACATGCCGCGGAATTACACACTACCATACTGCTTACCAACTTTTTTACGCCATGGCCTTTTAAAAAGAAGTGGAATACCGATGACTTCAGTTGGGTAACTTTTACCGACCCTGAAGTGGCCACTTTTGGTTTGAGCCAGGAGGAAATTAAAAAGCGAGGTATTTCATTTCAAACCATCGACTTTAAGTTTGATA
>CAXBJE010000112.1:0-8789 GCA_963975525.1 uncultured Owenweeksia sp.
CGGCACCCGTTTTATTACAAATTGGCAAATGGCACATTGAAGCCAACGCCAATAACAATCTTAGAGACTTTCTTGAGAATACGACTTTAAATTGTACTTATCTAACCCTATATCAACCACTATATTCGTCTTTATACTCAAAAACAGAAAATGAACTGGCAAAGACAGGTGAAAAGAAAGAAGTGGTAAAAGTTGGTACAAACGATTACTTGCTATTTGAATAGAATTGAGAAGGATTACAAATCCGCCCGAACAGAAGTATATCGCCCTTTCAGGGCTTTATACACCTTTGCAAGTAACATCCCGCTTCACGGGATGCTGACATATTATGCCCCGTTGGGGCTTCATAGTATTAGCTTTCTTCCCCTTAATGTGTTTACTTACCTTACGACTTCAATAAACCAATGTTTACCACAGCCCCAAAGGGGCGTTATATATCAGAGAGGGGCAAAGCCCCGATCCAATTAAACATCCGCAATCATAGCCCTGTAAGGGCAAAATCCCTTAAAAAAAAACCACCCTTTCAGGGCTTAAACAATTCTGGTTAAGGCTGCAATATCATCCCGCTACACGGGATGTTGGTATATTTTGCCTAGATGGGGCTTCTTTGCCTTTGTGGCATTCTAGCTATTTTTTCTTGTTGCCTGCAAGCTTTTGCAAAAACTCCTTAGGAAACTCAAACGGGAACAAATGTAAATTGGCTTCAGTAGCCAATAATATTACCGCATCAGATTCAACAGTCAACTTCACAGCATCATATTCTTCCACAGGATGTCTTGTTCCATCAAAAGCAATATCTGTATTGTTGTAATACCAATAGTGGCTGCTGGAGTCCACCACCTCGTAAAAGGCATCTAGCTGATAAAGATTCCAATAAAAGCTATCACCAATTACAAAAAGCTTTGCCTTACGTCCATTTTTAGTCACCTCAATATTTGGAAACAGGTTTTGCTGTCTGTCAATCGGATACCAAAGATTTAAGTCGTTGCTTAAATCAATGTCAGAGTCTAGAATGCTGTCTCGCCTTACAAACCCATTTACCGAAAGGTTATGGATTTCCCCACCTCTCCTTCTATCCGTAAAACTGATGATACTGTCCAGGCACATACCCATACCATACGCAGACCAGTGGGTACCGGTATTTGGAAACATTGCTTTGCCAACTTCTGGTTTCAGGCCTGAAAATACCTCGTTGAAATCAACAACTTTAATCCCCGCCTGGACAAGGGCTGGTACGTAGTTTCTATAATTGTTAGGTAGCCTTTCTTTTTGTTGAAGATCTTCAGGCAAATACTCCGGCATATATCTCACTTTATTGGCACCAATAACTACCAAAAGCGGAATACCCACAGAGTCCAGCTTTTCCTTTAAAAGTACCACTCCATTCACCCTGGCTGCCACAGAATCATCCGGAACCAAATCCAAGCCCCAATAAGGAGCCCAATAGTTCCAGGCATAAAGTTGATCCCCTTCTCCTACCGAAATGTAGTTGGTGGATTTGTGATACGTCCAGTAATACAATTGGTTGCGAAGCCTCACAAATGAAGGGCGAAAGCCCATATCGTACTCATAAAAGGGACTGTACTTTTCCTGAAACTGACCACTCGCCCAATTATTGAGGGTTAATGGTACCGTGTCAGGGAGGTTGTATGCTCCGGACAAGGGTGTTTCTTCAAAAGGCTTAAAAACCTGTTGCATTAAAGGCAGGCACAGCAACCCCAGCAAGGTGAAAAACACTATGTTTTTAAGAACTCTCAAAATCTGAAATAAATAAAAGGGTTAAACCCAGAACTGGCTATTACACTTATGCAAACCGTTAACAGCACAAAGGTTGCCAATCCATAACCTAAAGTACGGATGGCACTTGGTGGTTCAAAAAGCATGCGGTGTTGCCAAACCTCCACTTTGGGCAGCATGGCAAAAAATGAAAATGCCAGTGCAATAGGCAGGGTCAGTTCAATTTCAGGTGGTTTGTCAAAGTAGGCAAAGTCAAAAGCAAACATGCTTTTAATAAAACCAATGGCGGTACCTACATCGCTTGCGCGGAAAAACACCCAGCCAAAAACCACGATTAAGAAGATGATTCCCGTTCTTACAAAACCGGGAATTTTATCATATACCTTAAGCAGAAACATCCTCTCCATCACGAGGAAAAATCCGTGGTAAGCGCCCCAGATTACAAAGGTCCATGCGGCACCATGCCATAAGCCCGAAAAGATGAAGACCGTCCAAAGGTTTACATAAAGCCGATTTGTAGAAACCCGGTTTCCCCCCAGCGGGATATAGAGGTAATCGCGCATCCAGTTGCTCAATGTAATATGCCAGCGCCTCCAAAACTCCGTAATACTTTTAGAGATATAGGGATTGTTAAAGTTTTCGGGGAACTTAAACCCCATCATTCTACCCAAGCCGATTGCCATATCGGAATAACCCGAAAAGTCAAAGTATATCTGGAAGGTGTAGCAAATAGCTCCGTACCATGCCTGATCCGTTTTAATATCATATGGACTGATTGCAAACATTTTATCGGCCTCCGCGCCAAGCACATTGGCAATCAAAACCTTTTTCGCCAACCCAAGTGAAAAACGAAAAAGCCCCAAAAGCCTGTTATCGGCATTTAGGTTTTCCCTTCTATCCTTTAGTTCATCTGCAATCTCATTGTAACGTACAATGGGGCCAGCAATCAACTGAGGAAACAGAATAACATACAGGGCATGGTCAGCCAGATTGTTTAATGGCTTGCGAACGCCACGATAGACGTCAATTATGTAACTAATCTTTTGAAAAGTGAAAAAGGAAATGCCAATGGGGAGAACTACCGCAGTCCACTCTACATTTTCAAAACCAGCGGTGCTCAAAACCGCATTGGCATTCTCCACAAAAAAATTGGCGTACTTAAAATAAGCCAGTAAACCCACATTGAGCACAACCGAGAGCCAAAGCCAGGTTTTCCTTTTGGCCACTTGGTCAAACTGCTTTACAGCATAAAAATCAAAGGTGATGCTGGCAAATAGAACAAAAACGAATAATGGCGCTCCCCAAGCATAAAAAACGGTGCTTCCCACCAATGCCCATACATTCTTAAGCCGATAAGGCATAAGGTAGTACACCACAAAAAAAACCGGCAAAAAAGCCAGTAAAAACAGGTTGCTGCTGAAAACCATTAACGTGCGCTAAGAGGGCGGGAAAGTAACAAGAAAATGAGAGATGGTTTAGAGGTGAGGCTAAACCTGACTTTTTAAATCTGTTATATTTAGACCCCAAAAAAAATCTAAATGTTTAAAGTTCGAGCATTTTGTGGTTTCGCCCTGTTTTTTTGGTTTTTGACCAGTACTGTTGGGCATGGGCAACATAAACCCGCACTTCAACTAAAACTTACTCAGGCACCCACCGATTATCAGGTTTACCAAAGGGATAGTGTAAATAGATGCAGCGTTACTATTAAGGGAAAGTATTATGGTGGCCAAGCCCTTAGGTTAGCCAGAAAAAGCCGTTATAAATACATTGAAAATTACTACCCCATAAGCACCCTTCCCATTACGGTAGCACCAGATAGCACTTTTGAGATAACGATTAGAATAGGAGCTGAACTACGCGAATGGACTTTCGGAATACTGTCAGGAGAGTCAATTATCGCAGAATTTAACCACCTGGTGTGCGGAGACGTTTATGCAGTTTTAGGGCAGTCTAATGCTACATCGGATCTTGGTGGACCAGATGCCAACTTTGCCATGGATGGAGATACTTTTGATAGTGAATTTGGCGACAGATATGCCCGGGCTGTTGGACAGGGTATTTGGGGTCTTGAGGCTGCTAAATCCCACTGGCAATGGGCGGAGTGGGGACCGGCCAGCTCCATTTATTATGATTTTCACCATGCCGGTGGCTGGCCGTTAAAGCTGCAGCATAATATTATCAACAGCCAAAAAATTCCTGTCGGGATAATCAATGCGGCCCTGAGTGGGTCTTACATATCAGAGCACTTTAAAGATGCCTCTCCTATTGCGGCACTTAACAATACAGATGGCACCGTAATTCACGATAACCCAGAAGGACTCAATGCCCGCCAGTACTTTGACTCTAAGTTGGCCCGAGCAGGTGTTCAGGGCTCTCTTAAATATATATTTTGGTATCAAGGAGAATCTGATGGAACCTCATCATTGTGTAAATCGCATTACGCTGATCTACTAAATAAACTTATTGACCAATGGAGTGCCGACCTTCCAGGTTTAGAGAAGGTGTTTGTTTTCCAACTAAACACCTCTTGCCTTACGGCAGAAGTTAAGGACGCCTATGCGGTAAGGGAAGCCCAACGACAAGTTTGCCAAACCAACCCTAAGGCCTTTCTAATACCCACTTCAGGCTTAGCTGTTGCCCATATGTCTGATGATGAAATAAAAATGAATACATCATTTAACAGACCCTGCCATTACAACCGCTTTGGAATGGAGTACCTAGCCGACCGTGTACACACAGCTCTTAGAGGTCTGGTTTACAACAACATTGGAATTACTCCACAACAGGTTCAGGCAAATGAAATTGTAAGTGCTACTCTAAACAGTGATGAAAATAAACTGGTTTTAGAGTTTAAGTTTGATGTTGAACTCATTGACACCAATGACGCAGGAAAGGCGGTAAATCTGAAAGACTATTTCTTTGATCAGGATTATGATCCTATTTCCGTTTCAAAACTCGAGACGCATAATAATGTGGTCACACTTTTTCTAACGGACACCGCCAGACTTGAAAAAATATCCATTTATCCGGCATCCTATTACCATCACAATCAAAGAACCTACTATGGGCCGTGGCTTTCAACAAGGGGGAGTTCCCTGGGGCTTCCATTTTTTGCCGATGTACCCATTGCACAAGTTGCCACCAGAAACCCTGTTTTTAGTAGCGCATGGAACAATTGGGGGGCAGGTTCCATCAACGGTTGGAAACTTCATCCCAATGACATTGTACTGGGAGGTGGGTTTAGCAACGATAAGTCATCTGAAGTCTTACTTATTGATTCCCTTGGCAATTTTGAAATGCTTGAATTTAGAAATGGGGATTGGGAGATTGTGAACGTTTCTAATTATTTAACCTTCCCGAAAAACTTAAAGCAAGCCTGGCTAGGAGATTTTGATGGCAATGGTGCTGACGAAGTTTTGACATTCGGTACGGCTCTCAGCCTCTATTCCATTGATTCATTAGGGTTGCACCTTCAATGGGTTTCTGACTTGAGCCCTAATTCACTTAGCAAAGTCACCATACTCACGGGAGACTTCAATGGCAATGGCATCACCGATGTTTTATTGATAAATACTCTTAATAGGGAAATGACGCTATTATCCTTTGAGAAGGACAATGGTGGTCAGTTTCGCCTAACCGATGAAAGCGGTAGTCTTAAAACAAGCGCCTTTCCATTTGATTACAAAACCCGCTTTTATAGTGGCGACTTTAATGGTGACGGCCAGGATGGGCTTTTGGCATTTGGTGAAGGGGCAGCTTTATTTACGTTGGTAAATGAGCAGTGGGAGTGGATTTGGAGCGCCAACCTAAATGACCACTTTAAAGGCTGGAATTATCCTCTGGATACAGACAATCTTACTTTACTTGTTGGTAATATTGACACTACCCACAGCGGAGATGAGTTAATGGTAATAGGCTCCAATCCCAAGGAAACAGGAATTTCTATTTACGGCTTTAATGACCAAAGCAAAAGCTGGAGCGAAAATGAAACCCATCTTTCTAAAGACCCGTATTTGGGTGACTGGCCATTAAAATCAGAAAAGGGGCGAAACACCAGCTATAAACTTATTCCGAACGGAACCTCAGCTGATAGATTATTAACCTTACGTGAGTTTGAGTGTGGTGGAATTTGGCGGTATGAGGCCGGGCTATATAACCTCAATTTGAAACTGGCTCCCGCAGGCTCGGCACCACTAATTCAGAACAATAGTTTTTACATTTTTCCCAATCCAACATCCAAAATATTGCATGTAGAATCCGCCAAACAAGCCTACCCACCAACTTCAATTAACATCTACAACCAAAATGGGGCGCTGGTTTACAAGTACTCAGAACGTTTTACTCCCAACAATTTTATTTTGGATTTAGCTGATTTAGCAATCGGTTTATACTTGGTAGAGATTAAATCAGAATTAAACACAGAGGTTAAAAAGCTAATAATCTCGAGATAATTGAGAAAAACAATTTTTTGCTATTCAAAAGTGGACGCTATCAACTTTTTGGTATAATCCGTTTGGGGATTTTCATAGAGGTAATCAGACTGCCCCTCTTCCACCACTTGCCCATCCTTTAGCACCACAATTCTATCGGCAAAGTATTTTACAACTGCCAAATCATGTGAAATAAACAAGTAGGTGAAACCAAACTCGTCTTTCAGGTCATTCAGGAGGTTTAAAATTTGAGCTTGTACGGACACATCCAAAGCACTTACGGATTCATCACAAACAATAAACTTAGGATTAACCGCCAGCGCCCTCGCTATACCAATCCGTTGCCTTTGCCCGCCCGAAAACTCGTGTGGATATCGGTTGAAGTATTCTGCTTTAAGCCCCACTTTTTCAAGCAGTTCCATGCTTTTACTTTTTCGCTCTTTAGAGGATAATTTTGTTTGCACTTTCATCACTTCCGCTAATACGTCTCCTACCTTAATTCTAGGGTTTAATGAAGAGAATGGATCCTGAAAAATGATTTGAATTTCTTTGTGAAGTTTGCGCCACTCAGAAGTGCTCAATTTGGTAATGTCTTTATTACGGTAAAAAATTTTGCCACTGCTTGTGGTTTCCAATCCGCACAAAATTCTGCCAAGTGTTGTTTTGCCAGAGCCCGACTCCCCTACTAAACCCAAAGTTTCTCCTTGGTAAATGGATAGACCTACCGAGTTGAGTGCAATTACTCCTTCGCTCTTTTTGAACAACCCCATGGCTCCTCCAAACACTTTCCCAACATCTGAAATTCTCAAAAGAGGCTTAACGTTCATCAAATCGTTCAGATGCTTTTCTCTCCCCTCTCTTGTTCTTAGCTTCAACTTTGGCCTGATGCCTTTCATAAAATCTCCAACTACAGGTAGTCGCTCAAAACTTGTCTGGGGAGTAGGCCTACAGGCCAAAAGCCCATTTGTATAAGGGTTTTCCGGATGGTTAAAAATCTTCTCCGAACCGCCATATTCCATTGTATCTCCCTCATACATTACCAATATATCATTGGCTATGTTTTTTACCACTCCCAGGTCATGACTAATAAAAATCATTCCCATCCCGTATTCATCTCTCAGGCTATTCAGTAATTTTAAAATTCCTCCTTGTACGGTAGCATCCAGAGCTGTAGTAGGTTCATCGGCTATCAAAATTTTGGGTTTACAGGCAATGGCCATAGCTATCATAACCCTCTGCTTTTGACCGCCACTAATTTGATGAGGATAACTTTCAAAAATGGCTCCGGGCCGTGGCAACTCTACTTTTTTAAAGAGTTCAATTACCTGATCATGTGCTTCTAATTTGGAAACATCAGTATGTCTCCTAATTATTTCCACCACCTGCTTTCCACATTTCATAGTGGGGTTTAGTGCCGTCATAGGCTCTTGAAAAATCATGGAAATATCATTTCCACGAATTTTCAGAAAATCACTCTCTTTATATTTTACAAGATTTTTTCCCTTATAGATTATCTCTCCGGAAACTGTAAGAGCCTTGCTCAACAATCCCATTATAGCTAGCGAAGTCAGTGATTTGCCTGAACCTGACTCGCCCACTATCCCCAGGGTTTGGCCGGTTCTGAGTTCAAAGGACAGGTTTTTTACAAGGCCAATATCTCCAACTTTAATAGTAAGATCTTTAACAGCGAGTAATGGGCTTTCAGTCATTGTTGATTATGATTTCTTCATCTTTTATTGTTGGGAGGCCTTCCATTTTTAAAAAAACCCGAGCTACAGTCACAGCATCTTTTTGGCAATAGGTCACAATCCGCTCAAGGTCATTTTCCTTCCAGTAAACGTGTCCAACCATGCTTCCGTCTATATCGTCCTTTGGAGTTGGGATATTAAAAAGAGCCGCCAGTAGTTTTATGGAAGTGTAACTTTTCCAGTCGCCAAATTTCCACATTTCCATGGTATCGAGGTGTGGAACTTCCCACGGCTTTAAACCACTGGTATTTAAGCAATTTGGTAAACCTACCCCATTAACTATCATTCTGCGAGAAAGGTATGGAAAGTCAAATTCTTTACCATTATGAGCGCAGAGTAAATAGTCTCTGTCAAAATGTTTAATCAGCATTTCTGCAAAGTCTTCCAACAACTGTTTTTCATCATCTCCATAAAAAGAGCGAACCCGGAATGTGCGCTGACCATCAATATCTTTCAAAAACCCACAGGAAATACAAACCACTTTTCCAAACTCCGCCATTACAGCGGCTCGCTTGGGATAATAATCGGCCGGGCTGTCTTCCTGACGTTGATATTGGGTTTTTCCATCCCACAGTTGTTGCCATTGGGTGTCCAGTTTTCCGAAATCTTCCACCTGGCTCACAGTTTCTATATCCAGAAATAGAATTTTATACGGGTTTGTTTTATAAAGAGGCATATGCGCGGTTTTAGTCTTGTCGGAAATTATGGATTTTATCTGACTTATCATTGGCCCACAATAAGTTTAAGACGTGGCGTCTTTTTTATATTGCACCTCCTTAGAGTCCATTCATTTTTAGTAGAAATATTAAATGGCTGGCCACCAATTTCCATCATTGAACTAGCCGCGTTACAAAACACTAATGAAAGTCTGCAT
>CAXBJE010000113.1:0-8753 GCA_963975525.1 uncultured Owenweeksia sp.
GCCTACGCGGGAATGGGCCGCTTGGGGAATTATAGCTCTTTTGATAGCCATATTCCCAGCTAACTTTGAACAGTTGCGCACCAAAAAAGCCAGGCTAGGCCTGCCGTTATGGGCTATCTGGCTAAGGCTTCCTTTACAGGTTGTGCTCATTTGGTGGGCATGGCTCTACACTTGATTTGATTAATTTTATCAAAAAAATAAGAGATGAAGAAAAATATCACCTTTACGATTGACCAAGAAATAGTTGATCTGGCTAAGGCATATGCAAAAAAACATGATATCTCAGTCTCTTCAATGGTGGAAGAAATGCTCTGGGATATTAGCTCAGGGACATTTCCAAAAGGCACGGTAAAAATAAAATCAGATTAGGCTTTTACCTAAACGTTAAAACACATAAAAAAATGAAATTCGGAAAAGTTGACCATCCTGAAAAAGTAGACTTCACTTTACCCGCAGACCACCCTGAAACCAAGCGAGTATTGAAAGAGAAAGGTGATACCAAAAACAAACCCGAAATTTTTGTGGGCTGTGCCAAATGGAATAAATCAGACCTTAAAGGCTTTTACCCCCGAGGAACCAAAGATGAACTGGAGTATTATTCCACACAATTCAATTCCATAGAGCTGAATGCTACATTTTATCGCCCTTACGGAGCGGACCAATATTTAAAATGGGCTGAAAAAACCCCCGAAGGTTTCAAATTCTTCCCCAAGCTAAACCAAGAGGTGAGCCACTGGAAACGCCTGAACGATGCCGGAGACATCACCAAAATACTTGTAGATAGTACGCTTGCGCTTGAAGAAAAACTGGGAATGATGTTCCTACAGCTGCGTGACGACTTTAAACCTAAAGACATTTCCCGTATGGAAACCTTTTTAAAGGAATTCCCCAAGGAAGTACCACTGGCAGTGGAAGTGCGAAACGAAGAATGGTTTCAGGAGCCTGTGGCTACTGAAATCTATAACATGATGGAAGCCTATAATGCAACCAATATAATTGTGGACACTGCCGGACGCAGAGATATGCTGCACATGCGCCTCACCACACCTTACGCGTTTGTGCGTTACGTAGGTGCCAATATTGATTCTGACTACGACCGCCTGGATGATTGGCTGGATAAGTTAGAGCCCTGGGTTGAGCAAGGCATTAAAGGCATTTACTTTTTCATTCACCAAAACATTGAGCAGGCTTCTCCCCTTTTGGCCGCACATTTTATTAAAGGACTGAATGAGCGGTTCGGGTATGATTTGAAAGTGCCTGTAAAACCATAGCACGCAGATCTCGCTGATATGTCAGATAATAACCAGTGTGCATCCGCTAAATCTGCGTTATCTGCGTGCCATCAAAACGACCCATTTAGATTAGCCATTGTCTCCTCCCTAAACAATAATTTACATGCAAAACATAAATAACAAAGTAGCCCTTATTACCGAAGTGAGCAAAGGAATTGGTTACGGATGGCCGTTGTGCAAATGGCTGAACGAATGAATATGGCTATTACAAGCCGCGCACAATAAGTTATAGCTAAAGCCCCACTCTTGTCTATTTTATTCATATTCAATACAAACTTGAGATGACCCCAATCAAAAGGCACTTGAATGGAGGATACACTGTATCGCTATATGTTTTGGGTATTTTTAGTCTCATTTCATTTTTCTTTTTAAACAATTCCGAAAAAATTAACCAATGGATGGTTGAAGTGGAATCCAGTAATCCAACTGCTGGGTTAAGGCTTTTCATTTTCATTGGGATATTAAAACTCATTTTATTTCTATTCGGAACTATTTTGATTGCTATGCTAACAATCCGGCTTTATCGAAAAGGGCGGAATTAATCCATCAAAAGGAACTTTTTCCAATTTTCCTTGTCATCACACCAAAATGATTTACCCATGCAAAACATAAATAACAAAGTGGCCCTCATTACCGGAGGCAGTAAAGGAATTGGTTACGGAGTAGCCGAAGTCCTGATGGCTGAAGGAATGAACGTGGCCATTACAAGCCGTACTCAAACAGCAGCGGATGAAGCCGCTGCCAAACTCAATAAGAAAGGAAAAGGCAACGCTGTTGGGATAGTGTGTGATGTGCGCAATTATGAGTCTCAACAAGAGTCTGTTCGACAAACTATAGAGAAATTTGGCCAAATTGATTTGCTATTTGCCAATGCCGGACTTGGCCATTTTGCCTCTATTGAGGATATGTCTGAAGAGCAATGGAATGAAACCATTGACACAAATCTTAGCGGTGTATTTTTCAGTATTAAAGCCGCTTTGGCAGAGTTGAAAAAAAGTAAAGGCTTTATTATTACGCTAAGCAGCCTGGCGGGTACTAACTTCTTCCCGAAAGGTGCAGCCTATAACGCCAGCAAATTTGGCCTTACGGGATTCACCCAATCTGTAATGCTGGATTTGCGTCAATATGGAATAAGGGTTTCTACCATTATGCCCGGCTCAGTTGCCACCCATTTTAATGGAAATGAACCGGATGAACGTGACGCCTGGAAAATACAACCTGAAGATATTGGCGAAATGGTAGTTGGACTGTTGAAGCTGAACTCCCGAACCCTACCTAGTAAAATTGAAGTTAGGCCGAGCATGCCGCCTTCTAAGTAGTTTTAAGTAAAATACTTTTTAGAGCCCCCTCAGTATAGCCGTGGGGGCTTTTCTCGTTTATGCGCCATTCTTTACAATTGATTTACAAATAATTGTTAAAATCCCTCCGTTACTACATTGACGCGCTGATAAATCTTACGCAAAAATTATATTAGCCAATAAGTATCCAATAACATCAACCATTCATGAAGAAATACAGGCTACCAATAATTATCGGTTCTGCCATTTTAATAATCACCCTTATATGGGCATTTGCCGGAGATACCGAGCAAGAAAAAGAAATTACAGCCAAGGCATTTGTAGCCGATTTTGAAGATTTAGTGGTAAGCACGGGCGAATTGATGGCTAAAAATTCTGAAGAAATTTCGGTTCCGGTTAGTATGCAACGTTTCGGGATTTATAGAGTACAGATTTCTGATATTGTAGCTGAAGGTACTTATGTAGATTCGGGCCAATATGTTGCTGCGCTTGACAAAACAGACATAAGCTCTAAGATAAATGACGTGTATGTGGAGCTGGATAAGGCCCAAAGTCTTTACACCCAAACCCAGCTCGATACTTCCCTCACTCTCCGCGAAAAGCGAAATGCCATTGACAAACTGGTATTTGAGCTCAAGCAGAAAAAAATTGAACTAGAGCAAAGCAAGTACGAACCGCCAGCCACCATACAAAAGGTAAAGCTGGATGAAGAACGGCTTGTTCAGGATTTGGTGCAAACCAAAGAGAATTACCTCATAAATAAAAAGCAGGGGGTGGCCAAAATGGCCGAGGCAGGAGCTGAACTTCAAAAGGCCAAAAACCAATTGGAGAAACTTCAGGAACTTCAAAAGGAATTTAGGATAACCGCACCAAAACAGGGCATGGTAGTGTACTACCGCGAGTGGAGCGGAGAAAAACGAAAGGCCGGTAGTACCGTTCAGCCCTGGGATCCGGCTGTGGCTACCCTGCCTGATCTCAGCGAAATGCTCAGTAAAACCTACATCAATGAGGTGGAAATCCGTAAAGTAAAAGTGGGGCAAAAGGTAAAATTGGGATTGGATGCCTTCCCGGATGCCACCCTTACGGGAGAAGTAACCCAGGTGGCCAATGTGGGCGAAACCCGCAAAGGCTCGGATACCAAGGTTTTTGAGGTGGAAATAAAGGTATACGAAAGCGATAGTACCTATCGTCCGGGTATGACCACCAGTAACTCCATCCTTACCAACAAAATTGAAAAAGCCCTGCAAATTCCGTTAGAGGCCGTTTATGCTCAGGATGATAAAAGCTTTGTTTATCTGCGCTCAGGTACAGGCATCTCCCGTAAGGAAGTAAAGCTTGGCTCCGCTAATGCGGAATATGTGATTGTATTGGGTGGGCTTGCTGATGGGGATGAAGTTTATTTGAGCGAGCCGGAGAGTGCGAGAGAGAAAGAGTTGGAGGTGTTAACCAGTAGGGAGTAAGGAATCAGGAGTATGGAAAGACACAACCTATTGAGTGAAAAATCGCAGTGTCACCCTGAGTGGCCGACCGTAGGAAGGCAGTATCGAAGGGTAAGCGGGTTTTGGAAACTTACTATTATGCTATTAGTAATTTGTGGTGGTTGTACTAACTATGATGGTCTCAATCATGCAGTAAAAGCTTCTGATAAGTTTGTGGAAGACTATGCTGATGAATTCTTAGCAAACGCAGAGTTACTTAAATACACTTACAATCCTCGAATCCAGTTTTTCCATGACGGTAATGATTCAAACGACTACATGGTGTTCGTTCATCCAGATGGTTTGCGCCTTATGTGTCATACTAGTTGCTGTTTAATTGATGACTCTTTTGGGAAGATTGAACCTATTTATCTGGATAAGGGTACTTATATTTTTAAAAAAGACACTATCATAACCATTCATCAAAGAGATACAGTGCGAAACTATTATCGTGATTTTACAAGGGACAACTATTTGGTTTTTAAAAATCTAAAGGATAAAATATCAAAGTTTGGAATAATTGGCTATTTCAGGCCGCCTTCTAAGCAGTATGTGAAGGTTTATGTTAACACAAAATACTACCTGCTTCATATGAAGGATTTCAATAAAATGGACAGATTCGGATTTGAAAAGGATTTCTTAATTAGGGAATATAAGAATGGTTGGAAGCTATTAAAAGCGGAAAGACCTCTTGATTTGGGATGAGGCACAAATCGAAAATATCAATCTCAGATTTAATCCATGGACACGCCACTATCGACTAAAGACTATCAGCTATCGACTATAACCTATGAATAAAGAACGTACCCTCTCCAACCTCCGCATTGCTTTTGATGCCATACTGGCCAACAAAGTGCGCTCTATGCTTACGGCACTGGGGATAATATTTGGAGTGGCCGCAGTGATTACCATGCTGGCCATTGGTAAGGGTGCGCAGGAGGAAATACTGAGCCAGATAAAACTGGTGGGTGTCAATAATATTGAGATTAAGCCCATCGTGCAGCAGGCCGAGGAGGAAGTGGGAACCGAAACACTAAAGGAGGATCAAAAGAAATTTTCGAAAGGATTAGACCTTAAAGATGCCCAAAGCATTAGGGATGTGATACCCAATGTGGTAAACCTTAGTCCTGAAATTATTTTGGACACTTACGTAATCAATAATGGCATCCGGAGAACGGCCAAGCTGATTGGCGTTTCTCCCGCCTTTTTCGAAATCTCCAATATTGAAATCCGCAGGGGAAAGGGTTTTACCGAATTTCAAATGGAACATGCTGAAGCCGTATGTATAATTGGAAGCGGTATTGCCAAGAAGTTTTTTACAGGTGGTGAAGCCCTCGGCAAAGAACTGAAATGTGGAAAGCAATGGCTTACGGTTATTGGCATTACAGAGGATATTGCCGTTAGCGAAAAGGCCAAAAACAACCTGGGCATCCGCAATTACAACATGGATATTTACACGCCCATCAACACCATGTTAGTGCGTTATGAAGATCGCGGGAAGCTGTTGGCCTCCGCAGGCAGGGATTGGAATGATGACGAAAATGAAACTAAAAACACCAACTTCAATTACCATCAGGTAGATAGAATGGTGGTTCAGGTAGATGAAAGCGAATACCTCTCGGCCAGTGCAGATGTGATAAGCCGAATGTTAAAGCGCAGACATAACGATCAGGTGGATTTTGAGATTCTGATTCCTGAACATTTGCTAAAGCAGCAGCAAAAAACCAAAGATATTTTTAACCTGGTATTGAGCGCCATTGCGGGTATTTCGCTTTTGGTAGGTGGTATTGGCATTATGAATATTATGCTTGCCAGTGTGTTAGAGCGCACCCGCGAAATTGGTACCCGGATGGCTATTGGCGCCCGAAAGCAGGATATTATCAGCCAGTTTTTATTTGAGGCCCTGCTCATCAGTCTTTCCGGTGGTTTTATTGGAATTGTATTGGGCATTTCTGCCTCGTACTTTATTTCGCAGTTTTCTGAGATTGAAACCATTGTTTCCCCATTTGCCATTCTTATTTCATTTGGTGTAGCCTCCCTTACGGGACTTGTTTTCGGAATATCTCCGGCCCGCAAGGCTGCTATGCAAAATCCGGTAGAATCATTACGATATGAATAACCAACCCTTGAAATCAATAATCACCAATTTTTTGTCATGGTATTTTCTAAATGGAAAAAACTCACGCCAAAAACCGGAAATATCCTTTGCCGATATTAAACCTTCCGCTGTCACGGAAGGCTATTCATATCTCGCCCCCTTGGGGCTTAAGCCCAACAAACTTTTTACATTTTTCATTCTGCTTTTCCTTTTCGGGAATGCAACAGTAGCGCAGCAAGAGCCCCTCACCTTATCGCTAACCGAAACGGTGAACAGAGCCCGTGAAAAATCGCCCAGTTATTTTAGAGCAGAGAATTTGGCGGAAAACAGATATTGGAATTACCGCCAATACAGGGCTACTAATTTACCGCAGCTTACCTTCAACGGCACCCTGCCTGATTATTCGAGTGCCATTAGTCGGGTGGTACAAGAGGATGGAACTTTTGCATTCAGACAAAGTGAGCAAACGTTTTTATCGGGGCAGCTTTCGCTTGATCAAAATGTACCGCTTACTGGTGGACGATTTTCAATTTCAAGTAGTTTACAACGTACCAATGTTACATCCCCCGTTCAGCGGAATGATTATTTCTCTACGCCTATCAGCATGAGCTATATACAGCCTATGATTCTTTACAATCAGCAAAAGTGGGCCAATCGTATTCAGCCACTCCTTTACAAAGAATCAAAACAAGCCTATGATGAGGAAATGGAACGCATCGCTCTGGAGGCTTCCAACTTATACTTTAACGCACTTACTGCCCTTACCCGAAAGGAAATTGCTGAAATCAATGTTTCCAATAACGATACACTCTTCGTGATTTCTGAGGGGCGCTACAACTTGGGTAAAATTGCGGAAAACGACTTGCTGCAAATGGAGCTCAATCTGCTTAACGCGAAAAATCAACTGTCTAGCAGTAACCTTGATTATGAAGTAGCTACCCAGGCTTTAAAACGCTATCTGGATATTCCAACCGATCAGCCCTTAGAACTAACCATTCCCACCAACGTTCCGGTAATGACGGTTCCGCTGGAAAAGGCTATGGAAATGGCCAAGCAAAACCGCCCTGCCGTAATGGAGTTCAGAAGACGTAGAATGGAGGCCGAGGAACAAATCGCACAGGCTCGTGGGCAATCTGGTTACAACTTAAATGTGCGCGCCAACTTTGGGGTATCCAAGCAAGCCAATGATTTTAACCAGGCCTATATAGATCCTCTCAATCAACAAAATTTAGCAGTGGGCATCACCATCCCTATAGTAGATTGGGGTCAGGCCAAGTCACAAGTGCGCAGGGCCAAGGCCAACCGCGATTTAGTGGAAGTGGATGTGCAGCAGGATGAAATCAATTTTGAGCAGGAAGTCTACCTACAGGTAGCTCGATTTAACCTACAAGCCGAGCAGCTTATTACCGCCAGGCGAGCCGACACTATTGCCCAAAAACGTTACGAAGTGACAAAGGCCCGCTACCTTATCGGGAAAATCAGCATTACTGACCTTAACATCGCGCAAGCCGAAAGAGACCAGGCCAGAACGGGTCATCTCAATGCATTAAGGGCCTATTGGATTTCATACTACACCGTGAGAAGCCTTACCCTGTACGACTTTATTAATGATAGCCTCATCAACTACGAGACTTCTTTCTAAAATATTTTATTCAACCAACAGCCCCAATTATATTTGTCGTCTAATCATTTACTAGTTTGCTTAGGCACTACATTACAGCCTTTATTTTAATTGCCGCTTTGGCTATGCCTTTTATAGGCACCTATACACTTTTGATTCATCAAAGGAGAGCTGTAAGGCGCGAAGTAAAAATGCATTTGGCCAATCGCCTGCGCAGGGATGAACTGACCCCTATGAAATTTCAGCAAAACAGTGCAGCCCACAAGCAACTAAAGTGGAAAAGGGCAGATGAATTTGAGCTGGATGGAGCCATGTATGATATTGTTTCCTCAGAAGTAAAAGGTGATACCATTGTTTACTTATGCTGGCCCGACATTAAGGAAACCAACCTCAACAACGATTTTAAGAATATGCTAGCCGATGCCCTCGGAACCAACCCTTTCCGAAAGGAGCACCGCAATCGCCTGGTACAGTTTATCAAAAAGAATTATCAGGCCCCTTCACATTATGAAGGCTTGGCCATACATGTCCATTACGGTTCTGCTGTATTTGCTTATGCGGAAAATTACATCTCACTAAACAGTTCGCCCCCGGTCCCCCCACCACCCAATTTCTACTTGGGATAATTAGTTGTGCACCTCGTCATCCGAGGTGCTAAAAATCATTTTTTATAAACCCAAATTCATACACCATGAACAAGTTTCTATGGTTGTGTTTGCTGGTGGGTTCTGTATTTATGGGTCATGCGCAAACGGTGTATTTCCTTGATGATAAATCAGGGCAACCGCTTGAAGATGTCATTGTACAAAGTGACAGCCTTCACGCCTTTGCCCTTGCTGACTCAAAGGGAGCTGTTGATATTTCCCCATTTAAGGGAGCTATTAATATCGAAGTACACCTGGTAGGTTATGAACCCCTAAACACCAGTTACAAGCAGCTGGATGAAGAGAGAACCATCAGACTGAT
>CAXBJE010000114.1:0-8677 GCA_963975525.1 uncultured Owenweeksia sp.
TGAGTAAATCGGGTGCCAATAGCTCCAACTGGTCCTCGGTAAGGGTATTGATAAATCTATCTATAGCGCAAATATTGCAGGCCGTATCAATATTGCTGAGCGTTTCAGTCATTACCAAAAACGGACTATAATCATTAAGCTGGTCCATCGCTTCCGCTAAACCTTCACTTGGCGCATGTTGACCAATCAACACTAATATCTTTGGGCTTTCATCCCATAGCTCTGCCATCGCCTTCAATTCCTTTTCAGGGATTGACTTGTACATTTTAGGCTTTTGGATAAACTTCACTAATCCTTCATCCACATCCATAGTGTCATACAGTGGCTCATCAAAGGGCACATTGATATGTACCGGCCCCATATAAGCATGATGCATGGCTTCATTAATCAGCCTTTGATTATAGGTTTTAGCCAATTGATCCTCATTGCCCCTGAGTAGGTTGGCCTCAAATAAAATGTGATTTCTAAACACCCCCTCCTGACGAATGGTCTGTCCCAGCGCCTGATCTATCAACTCCCTGGGCCGATCCGCAGTAATCACCACCAGAGGTAGTTTTTGATAAAAAGCTTCTACAATAGCGGGGTAAAAATTTACGGCTGCCGATCCGGAGCTGCATATTACAGCCACAGGCTCCTTATTTTCCAATGACATCCCCAAAGCTGTAAATGCGGCCGAACGTTCATCTACCACCGATACACATCGGTAAGTTGGATCATTATTAAGAGCTATGATTAACGGGGCATTGCGGCTGCCCGGAGCGATAACTATGTTGGTACACTTATGCTGCTTTAATAGCTGCGAAATGTAAAATGCGTTTGGTTGAGAGGAAGTTTTTATGGCGAACTGTATTTACAATTGAGGTAAACTAAAATTTGGCGGAAAGGTTTTAGCTGTGGAGTCAAAGGTAATCAGCGGAGGGGCGTTATTAAAATTAACTTGGAAGGATTTAAGTTTTATCATGATTTTCCAAATCAGAGGAGAATCAACTTTCCAGCACCTTTAGTAAAGTCTGCATTTTGGCCTGGGTTTCCTCCCATTCAGCCTGAGGGTTAGAATCTTTGGTAATACCGCCTCCGGCATACAATACAATACTGCCCTCAAAAACCTGCAAGCAACGCAGGTTTACAAAAAATTTAAAGTCTGCTTCTCCTTTTATCCCAAAGTAACCAGCGTAAAACTCACGGTCATAACCTTCATTTTTCTGAATAAATTCCAATGCCTCCTCTCGGGGAAACCCGCCTACCGCAGGTGTTGGGTGCAATTGATTAACAAATGGTAATACCTGAAAACCGGGTAGCCACTCAGCACTAATCTCTGTTTTAAAGTGTACCAGATTCCCCGCTTCATGCAATTGAGGGGCTTTCTTTTTAATGCTGGTAAGATTGGGGTTATCCAAAAACAGCGAGTGAATGTAATCGGTTACCAATTGCTGCTCCTCTACCTCCTTGGCTGTAAAACCACTCTCCTCGCCTTTTCTACGGGTACCGGCCAGGCTCATGCTCCTAATCTGGTCTTGTTCGGATTTAAGCAGTAGCTCCGGAGTGGCACCCATCCACGTTCCAGCCTGTGGGTGCGTAAATAAGTACACACATGCCGAGGGATAGGCCTCCACCAGTTTTTTAAACTCAGCAACAGGATCAACCTTTATATAAAAGGCTTCAGCACGTGAAATCACAATTTTTCCGGGCTGTGCATTTTTGATGTGATCAACGGTTTTCTCAATCAGGGCCAGGTATTCCGTTTGTCCGATAACATGAGGCCTTTCACTTTCTGATTTCAGGTGCGGCTTAAAGCTCTCATCATCCGTTGGAGTAATCGATGTGGAAATGCGCGATTTTCCATCAAATGAATTGAAGGCAAAACCCACTTCACCATGGAAGTCATGGATGTAGACCTTGTAGTCACTCTCACCCGGGAGGCTGATAAAAAGCTTTTGCAAATCGAAATTTTATTTACGGTGCAATTATAGGGGATTTGAAAAATTGGTTAAAAAAATCTAACCTGAATAGCTTTTCCAAAGTTTTAAACTTTGGAAAAGCTGGAAGAAATTATCTGCTCTTCTTATCAATCACCATATTGGTCAACTTGCAGTGCGAAATCATGTTTTCATACTCATCTCTAACAATGATTTCCCAAAGGTGGGTACTGCGCCCTTTGTGTAAAATTTTTGCGGTTGCCGTAACCACTCCTTCCTTTTTTCCTTTCAGGTGGTTGCAGCTAATCTCAATACCAACCACTGCCTGTTTAGTGTTGTCTATATAAAGAACGCTGGCAGCACTACCTATACTTTCGGCCAAAGCGGCAGTGGCCCCGCCATGTAATAGCCCCATGGGCTGATGCACTTTTGAAGTTACGGGCATCGTCATTTTTACCATGCCCGCCTCGGCATCCACATCGGTAAACTTCATCTCCAAAGTCTCCATCATGGTGTTTTTGCACATCTCATTCAGGCGGCTCAATATCTTTTGCTTCGTCATAGTCTCTTTTTGTGTGAGGCAAATGTAAGATGTGATGGCCGATGAACTCAACCCATCCATGTAAGTATTGGCTGATATTAATTACAGATATTTGTGAAAATTCCACTAAAGACCCATGACCAACCAAGAGTTGATAACCCACTTCTACACCTCATTTGCCAGTGGCAATGCAGAAGCTATGGCCGAATGTTACCATGATGACATCCTTTTTAATGACCCGGCCTTTGGCACCTTAAAAGGCGAAGAAGTTAGCAATATGTGGCGAATGCTGCTGGAACGAAGTAAAGGCGACCTCAAAATCTCATTTAGTGAAGTAAAAGCTAAGGAGACGAGTGGCTCCGCTAAATGGGAAGCGCGCTATACCTTTGGTCAAACGGGGAGAAAGGTTATCAATCGGATTTCTGCTGAGTTTGAATTTGAAAACGGAAAAATAATCCGCCATACTGATCACTTCAATATGTGGAAGTGGAGCCGACAGGCATTAGGCTTAAAAGGTTTGCTGCTGGGGTGGACGCCAATCATTACCAAGGCCGTACAAAAACAAACCAATAAACTATTGAAATCCTATATTCAGAAAAGAAATGAAAACTAACTTGAACATTATGAGAAAACCTTTTTTGCACCTCCTACTTGGAGTGTTGGCACTATCGGCCTGCAACAACCCCAAAAAGAAAGAATTTAAAATTCATCATTCTCACGATTGGAGCGACAGAGCAACTACGCTAAACCCCAGCGACAGCCTGCAAGGGGGCGTTACCTACCTTTCGGTGTACTCAGAGATTTACAGTTATACAGCCGAGCTCACCTTTCCACTTACGGCTACAGTAAGCATCCACAATACCAGCCTTACAGATTCTGTTTTCATAAAAAAAGCGGATTACTATAACACGGATGGTAAGCTAATCCGCAGCTATGTGGAAAACCCAATTTATGTGAAGCCCCTGGAGACATTGCAAATTGTAATTGATGAAACCGATGAGGAAGGTGGCACTGGTGCCAATTTCATTTTTGACTGGGCCGTACAAAAAGAAAGTAACGAACCTTATTTTGAAGCCGTTATGATTTCAACCTCCGGCCAGCAAGGGATGAGCTTTACCACTAAGGGAGTAAGGACGAAGTAAATAAGACATGGTTAATAAAAGCATCGCTTTGTTTCTAATAGTATTTTTCGGCCAACAGTGCTTATCACAAGGTGGTTGGGATATTGAATACCTGTCCATTGACTCTGTTGATCGAAATATAATTGGTAAAGACGTTAAGCTAGATTTAAGGAGCAAATCAGACGGTACTAAAAATATCCCGGCATTTCTCATGAATTTCATTGGATTAGAGGATTCTGTAACAATCTTGTTGGGCGGTAAGGAAATTGTTCTTAAAGAGAAAAGAAATATTCATATTGATTGGGGTTTTTATGATGAGCAGTTCTTGGAGTGCGCCAATTTCAGCAGCAACGAGACTATACGGATTTATCATTCGGTGATAGAAGATGTAAATGATAAGTCTATTCTAGTACGACTGTATGTGGAAATTTATGATGACTACACGAAAGAGCAAAACAACAGTCATATTATTAGGAGATATTGCGAAAGTACTTGGATACCAAGGGAGCTACTAAATGGAGTAATGATAAAAAGAGTTGCAGACTAACTGTATTAACTTCACTTTTGAGTGGGCTGTAAAAAGCAATGTAAACGAACCCTATTTTGAACCAATGATGATTTCTACCTTCGGCCAACAAGGGGTGAGCTTTACCACTAAGGGGGTAAGAACTTCCAATCTGTAGATTATGAGGTCAGCCTATTTAATAGTTGTTTTATTCTTGATTAGCTCGTGTTCGACTGATAATGAAAGTTCCATTTTTCAACTACTCGTCCATAATCCTCACTCAGAACCTCAGTTGTTAATTTCCGAAAAGCACCTTAAACATTACTCATTTGTTGATCAGAAAATTTTCCTCAATAAAGCTGGAGTCGATCAAATAATGGATATTAGTATTGATGAAGGGTGTACGTTTCAGGTGATTTTTAATGGGGACACAATTGGTTACGGTAATTGTGTAAATGCCGTGCTTTCAAGCTTTCCAACAGGAAAGCCAGTCATATATTTTGGAACTCATCAGAGAGTAAGACTTGGCGATTTAAATTCCTTTAAGATATATTGTTTCGATTGCAAGGAAGGTTTTGCAGGTTTGAACTCTAAATTTTTAGAGGACTATTTTGATGGTGAACTGAGGAATGATGAATAGAGGCCTTTTCAAACTTATACTCATGAACCGACAATACTTATTTATAACTCTAATTGCTTTATTGAGTCTCGGTTGTACTCTTACCAATAGACAAGGCAATGTCTATTTCGATGAAAACACTGTTCCTCCAAATGGAGTAAAAATCAGCACGAACTTTTATTGCGATCAAACGGAAGTCGGAAATATTGATTGGTTGGAGTATATGTATTGGACATCAAGAGTTTTTGGGGATAATTCAGAAGAATACTTAGCAACTTTACCTGACAGCACAGTTTGGATCTATCAGGATACATCGTTACATGGATTTACCAGATTTTACCTTCAATCTCCTGCATACAGAAGCTACCCCGTTGTTGGGATTTCAAAAACACAGGTTGAGTGCTATTCTAAGTGGAGAGCTGACCGTGTTTTTGAGCAGCTGCTCATAGAAAATAAAATTATTGAGGCAAATCAAAAGCCTACTGTAGAAAATTATTTCACAATTATCAAGTATCAAAATGGTGAAATTCCCCTTCTGAAATCAACAGCCAAGATTAAGTTTTACCCACACTTTAGACTAGCCACTTCTAATGAATGGCAGAACATTTTACAATTCTCAGATTCGTTGGATAATTATTATGACCAAAAATCCAGAGTTTACAGAAAGAGTCTTGCTTCAAAAAACAGAATCATTTGCGGTTTCACTCCTCCAAAAGAAAGCTACAAATGGCCTAGTGCCTGCTATAATTGCCCGGCACCTACACGTGGCTATTTCTATCTAAGTTCTTATTCAAAAATGCAGACTTTGTGGGAAATACGGGGGAACGTTTGCGAAATGCTGGCCGATACTAGCCTTTGCGGTGGAGGTGGTTGGATTCACACCAAAGAAGATATAATGCAATCAGATACGTTTCATATCTCAGGCCCAAATGCCTATACCGGCTTTAGAAATGTCTGTGAATGGAGGCCTATTGAAGAACTTTTAATAAGGAACGATTGAAGGCAATTAAGCCATTATAAAAATCTAAAGTTGTGAAGTTTATTCGTATCAGTGTTTTAGTCAGCGTATTATGGCTCGTGCCGTCCTCCCACCAAAAGATCTCCCCCATCTTTGATTATGAAGAGGTACTCACTAAGAAGGAAGAGAGGAAACTAAAGAAGCTATACAAAAAGCATGAGGCAAAGACGTCAAACCAAATTGCCCTTGTTACATCTGCTGACTTGGACGGTTATGAGGACATCCAAGAATATGCTACTGATTTTGGAAACAAGCATGGCGTTGGTGTAGCAGAAAAAGATAACGGTATTGTAATAGCCTATAGCGGAGTACAAAAGAAAGTAGGCATAGCCACTGGCTTACAAATGGAAAACATTTTGACTGATACTGTTGCCAAGGTAATTATTGACACAGCAATGATTCCCCACTTTAAACAAGGCCACACCTATGATGGCCTAATGGCCGGAAGTAAGGCTATTATTAAGTTCTTGGAAAGACAGAAAATTCGAAAACCTTTTATTGGAACTCCAAAATTCTAAAAGTAAAACATGGCTAAATACTGTTTTTTTATGCTTCTTACCATTTGGGGGCTTGCAAGCAGTGCTCAAAAACTTATCCCATACCATGTAGGTGAAAAGTGGGGTTATTGCGACAAGAACAAAAAAATTAAGATTAAACCTATATATGATGCGGCTTATCCCTTTACGGAGCATGGTGTAGCGGTTATCAAAAAAGATACTCTATACGGCTATATAAATTCAAAAGGGGTCGAAATAACTCCCATACATTTTTCTAAGTGCTCACAGTTCTATGATAAGGTAGCCTATGCCTTCCTAAACGATGAGGCACAATATTATAATCGCAAGGGACAGCTAATTGCATCCAATGATTATACAAGTGTTGGGCGATGGGGTTTCAATAACGGATATGCAAGAGTCGAAAACTCAGAAGGCTGGGGCTACATTGACATTACAGGGAAAGAAGTGATTAAACCACAATTTGAAGAGTCTGATAATTTTAATGATGGCCTGGCTTCTGTGAAAGTTGATGGACTTTGGGGCTATATCAATACCAAAGGTGATTTTGTAATTAAGCCTCAGTTTGACGATTGCAAACGATTTAGCCACGGCCTAGCTGCAGTTAAAAAAGATAAGCATTGGGGCTTCATAGCAAAGGATGGAACTATCGTGATTCCGATAAAGTATAAGCACGTACAAAGATTTACAAAAGAAGGAGCCTTTGTCCAAGGTGATTCTCTTTGGAGTCTTTTTGACGATAAAGGAAATGCAATAACACAAGAAATTTATGAGGACGCTTGGCCATTTACTGAAGGTGTCGCCCGCGTTCAGTATAAATCAAAATGGGGATATATAGATAAGAATGGTAATGTCGTCATTGATTTCAAATACGATTACGCTTTTGAGTTCTCGCAAAACCTGGCCCATGCTTGTTTAGGAGATTCTTGTGGCTATATAAATCATAAAGGAGAAGTTGTCATACCTTTTAAGTATGACAAAAATTATGGTGGTGAATTCTATGAAGGTCTGGCGGAAGTAAGAATAGGCC
Organism: uncultured Owenweeksia sp.; assembly: GCA_963975525.1. Classification (GTDB taxonomy): domain Bacteria; phylum Bacteroidota; class Bacteroidia; order Flavobacteriales; family Schleiferiaceae; genus Owenweeksia. Next base: position 7,266 of record CAXBJE010000114.1, read on the forward strand.
GTGAATGTGGCTTTATCAACAAGGAGGGTGAGGTTTTAGTTCCGATCTCTTTTTACTCACCGTACGATTACAATAATTATGAAGGTGGTATAGCTGAACTTATGACCAAGGATTACTTCGGGCCATTTGGTGTTGTAACAAAAGAGAACCGGAGTAAATTAACAGACAAACAACATAGAGAACTCTATAGTTTTTATGTGGATAAAAAAGGAAATATATATCGAGTCGATTAATGTAGAACTTAATTTGGCTAAGGTTCAAAATCCCTAATTTTGATGAAAACCAAATTCAATGACACCCCACCTTTTACGCTACTTCACGCCCATTCTTTCATTTTCCTTTTTTACAGTTTTTCTATTTAGTTCCTGCCAATATGCGGAACCAAAGCAAAAATCCAATGAACTGGGCGTAGTTACCTTAGAGGTTACCGGAAATGAGGCCGCCCGCCCCTACTTCGTAAAAGGACTGCTACTGCTGCACAGTTTTGAATATGAGGATGCACGGGAAGAGTTTATAAAAGCCAAAGAGGCTGACCCCGGCATGCCTATGGCCTATTGGGGCGAGGCTATGACGTACAACCACACTATTTGGGGTGAACAGGATTTTGAAGATGGCCGGGAAGCCCTACGCCAGCTTGATTCATTAGCTGGTTCAACCGAAATCACTGCACTTGAAAAAGATTTAATTAAGGCGGTAAAAATTCTATACAAAGTAGAAACCCCAAAACCTGAAAGGGATTTGGCCTACAGCCAATATTTAAAAGAACTACATTCAAAATACCCTGAAAACCATGAGGTGGCGGCATTTTATGCCTTGTCGCTATTAGGCTCCGTGCCAGAAGGCCGTGATGTGGAAATTTATGGGCAAGCTGCAAAAATTGCCCAATCTGTAATTGACGAAAACCCCAACCACCCCGGGGCCGTGCATTACCTCATTCACTCTTATGATGACCCCGACCATGCCACATTAGCCTTAAGTGCCGCAAACACTTATGCCGATGTTGCTCCTGCTGCCAGCCATGCCTTGCATATGCCGTCACACATTTATGTTGCCCTTGGCATGTGGGATGAAGTTGTGTCATCCAATGAAGCTTCTTATAAGGCCAGTGTAAACAGAATGAAAGCCAAAAACCTTAACAATGATGCATTGGGTTACCACGCCTACCATTGGTTGATGTATGGCTATTTACAGCAAGGCAGAATAGAAACGGCCCGCTCAATGGTTTTGGAGATGGAAAAATTCACCAAAGAATCTCCCTCCAAAAGGGCGCGTGTTCATCTGGTGTTTTTAAAGGGTACTTATATGGCTGAAACCAATACCTGGAATGGCCCTATCGCTGATATTCCTGTGGATGTATCCGACCTTAACGTGGCGATTGCCGCCCAATACAACTTTTTAGAGGGAATGAAGGC
>CAXBJE010000115.1:0-8583 GCA_963975525.1 uncultured Owenweeksia sp.
GGGTGTGTGTAGCTAAATCCCCCCTTGAGGGGGGCGAGGGGGGTGATACGATGCTTAACAGCAAAGATTTGAAACGCCATAGAAATCGCACCGTGCCTGCATCCCAGCGGGGTGCCATATTTATGCGACCTCTCTGAGGTCGGAACTAAACTTTAAAAATATTCTCTATTGATATGCAATGCCGCTGGCATTGTGATTAAACATTCTCCAACATCTCCTTCACCATATCCTCTAAAGAGTAATCAGGCTTCCAGCCCCAGTCTTGTTGGGCTACGGAGTCGTCAATGCTTTGTGGCCAGCCTAGGGCAATATTGTTACGGCTATCCACATTGTAGCTAATCTCAAATTCAGGAATGTGCTTTTTAATAGCTTCGGCCAATTGCTTTGGTGTAAAACTAAAGGCGGCCAAATTGTATGATGCACAAAGCTTAACCTGATCGGCAGGAGCTTCCATAATGCCAATGGTAGCTTTAATGGCATCGGGCATATACATCATAGGCAGGGCCGTGTCTTCTGCTAAATAGCACTCGTACTTACCTGTTTTTTTAGCCTTGTGAAAAATGTCAACGGCATAATCTGTAGTACCACCGCCCGGTTCCGTTTTGTAGGAGATTAATCCAGGGTAGCGAAGTCCACGAATATCGCAACCATATTTCTTGTTGTAGTAATTGCACCAAAGTTCACCACTCAGCTTGCTAATACCATATACCGTTCCCGGATCCATTACGGTGTGCTGTGGTGTATCTGTCTTAGGTGTGGTTGGACCAAAAGCAGCAATAGAACTCGGCCAATATAGTTTGTTGAATTTCTTTTCGCGAAGCATTTCCAGGGCATGGAAAAGAGTCTGCATATTCAGTTCCCAACCCTTCATCGGTACCTTTTCCGCTGTAGCGGATAGCATAGCTACCAGATGGTAAATTTGAGTGATTTTGTGTTTGGCAACAACTTCTTCCAAACGATTGCGGTCCATGGCATCCACCACCTCAAAAGGGCCCGACTCCAAAATGTGGGCAGCTGGCTCCTTAAGGTCTGAGGCCACCACATTTTCACCACCGTGCTTTTTGCGAAGGGTTTCAATTAAGTCTGTTCCTATTTGGCCGGAAGAGCCAAGTACTAATATCTTTTCTTGCATGGCAAACGCTAAAATTTGGGCAAATATAAGGGATGGGAAAAGCTAATTGGCAAAAGTTAACGGTGCCGCTTTTGGGGTTTGTGTTTAGCATCAGGTAATCATTATCTTTCAACATTGTAATAATCAAACCTCCGGATAATGCCATTTAAACAAGTGCCAAGTCTTTTCCACCTATTTGCTTTTACCGCACTTGTTATGATAATTGTGAGTACTAGTAGTAAGGCTCAGTATTTCGACACACTTGAGATTATTCCTGCCTCTCCCACCATTCATGATTCTGTTTTCCTCAGAAGGGTGGTTACTATACCGACCAGAGGTTTTAAGTATGGCGACACGTTATACATTGTTGGGAACACCGTTTACTCCAGTGGTTGTTTTGGTTATGGTTTCCAACCCGCCTTTGAAACTTTTGTAGATACATTTGAATTAGGCAAACTCTCAGCAGGAAATTACCTAATTGATGGTACAGTTTATTATTCCTTTAATCAAAGTTCTTGCATTCCTCTTGATACGGGTTATCAAACTTTAGCCTTTAGTGTGATTAATGACATAGGATTACCTGAAATTAATAATGGTAATAAGATTAATGTAGAACTATACCCTAACCCATCATCCTCCCACCAACAAATAACCCTCTATACCCAAATACCTATTCCTGTTCAAATAAACCTACATAGTGTTTCAGGTAAAAAGGTAATGGAGGTTTACAATGGCCAATCCGTTCAAGGCCAACAAGAGTTTGAGGTCGACCTAGCCAATCTCGCTTCTGGGGTATATGTTTACCAAATACAAATTGAGGATGAGGTGATTCATTTTAAAACAATCAAACGATAGTTTGGAAAGGTTAAAAACAGGAATTATGAAAAGTCAAAAAAACCATTTTATAGTCAAAACTATACTTCCAATCATGCTATTTATCTGTATCTATCCAAAGCTAACCATAAGCCAAAGTTATCCTAGGATAGATACTTTATTAGTAATTCCACAGGCACCAAGTATTAGTGACAGCATAATTGTTCGATTGGATTTAACAATCCCTAAAAGAGGCTCAAAAATCAAAGATTCACTTTCTATTTCTAGTGATACAATCCACATTTACAGTCATTTGCTAAATGGATTTCAATCGGCTTTCATGACCTTTCAAGATACCTTCTCAGTAGGAAAATTGCCTGCGGGCAAATATTTTATAAAGCTCAAAGCAAAAATGGATTTACCCACCTCTATGGGCAATATCCCTTGGGATTCAACGAGTGCTTTAGATTCATTTGTGGTTTATGATGATGTATCGCTTTATGAGGTTGTAAAAGCAGGAAAGACTAAGGTTCAACTCTACCCCAACCCGTCCTCAGGCAAACAGCAAATCAGCCATTTTACACAAATTCCCCAGCCGCTACAAATAAACCTTCATAGTATTTCAGGCCAAAAAGTGTTGAAGATTTACAACGGCCAATCCGTACAAGGGCAGCAAGAGTTTGAGGTGGATATGAGCCATTTGCCCAATGGTGTGTATTTCTATCATGTTAAATTGGGGGAAGAAACCAAACACCTAAAAGCGATAAAGCAGTAATAAAGCACGTGCTAAGTAAAAACACATAGCACATAGTACACATAGTTTTCCGCACTGCTCCTTTATGACCTATGTGCCTATGTGGTTCTCATTTAATCAAGTCTGAATTTATCTGGCCTGAAGCCAAGTACAAGATTGAGGTTATTTAAAGTAAAAAGCGGATGCCTATATTTAGAGATATTGAGCTGTAGTCCATCCTGGTTTTAAGCGACCTTGTAGCCTGTGATGCGTTTGAGCTATTTGCATTTTCGTCTATTTCCTTAGAGAAATAGGTTTGTTTATCCCTTAACGGAATCTTATCCAACACATCTTCACCATCGTATTCGTACTTCACAAATTTCCACTCATCCGGAGAATAATATCCTAAACTACCGCTAATACAGCTAAACATTACTATTCTGCTTGAGACATTGTGCTCAAAGCCAAGTGAGGCTACAAATCCAAAGCTCGCTTCTCTTGAGTACTCGTCCTCAGATAACACATGAAGGTTATTCGAATTAAATTCAAATGTGCTGGTAACCTGAGCTATAATCAACTGTGGAGCTACTTTAGCAAAACCCCTGGTTTTACCTTCTCCCGCCATAAAGCGAAAACCCGGAGCAAACCTAAATGAGCTGGCGTTGATTGTTCTAATAGAGGTCTCCTTCATTTCAACCAATTGATTTGCTGAGTTGCGATGCTCTGTATAAAAGGTGCTTTCAAGGGTTGACCCCAGATTATTTTGATACCCAACACCTAATTCAAAGTGGGCACTTTTTCCTATAGGCGCTCCATAAGCTAAGTCTAAAAGTAGTCCACTGCCAAAGTTTATGTACTTAACAGTTTCGGTTCTTTCACCATCAGAGTATTCTATAATCTCCACCCCTTCGTTACCCGGAACACCAATACCATAACCACCCGAAATGCTCAAATACTTATCCTGAGCTTGAATGGAAATGGCTAAAGAAACCAGCATTAATACGATTAGTTTTTTCATAAGGTTTTTAGTTGTTGAATGCTAAAATAGATTTTAAAGTCATCTGTAAGATTATTCATGTATGCCATTTCACGCAAGTGAAACAAAAAGACACACTCCATGCTGAACCGAATGGATGATTTCCATCATTTTTAAACCTTATGCCTTTCGTAATTTTGCCCTTCGTAAAAAATCATTCGCAGATGGACCCCAATGCAGGAAAGAAAGGGCTTTACAACAAGCAAGGCCCCGAAGAACTGAGAAAGAAACTGGAAGCCGAAACTTTTAAGAGACGGACGGTTTCCTTTTACCGCTATGTGATACTTGAAGATCCGCAAGCCATGCGCGATCAACTTTATAAAGAGTGGGGCGAGCTAAATTGCCTTGGCCGCATATATGTGGCCCGCGAGGGAATTAATGCCCAAATGAATGTACCCGAGCACAACTGGACAGCCTTTGTAGAAAAGGTATATGCCCACCCTGAGTTTAAAGATGTGCCCTTTAAAATTGCTGTGGAAGATGATGGGAAGTCATTTATTAAACTCGCAGTAAAAGTGCGCAACAAAATTGTGGCTGATGGATTGGTAGAAGAAGATTGGGACGTGACCAACGTAGGCCGCCACCTTAACGCGGAAGAATGGAACGAAGCCATGGACAGCGGACAAGCCATTGTTGTGGACATCAGAAATCATTACGAAAGTGAAATTGGCCACTTTGAAAATGCCCTGCTACCCGAAGCCGAAACCTTTAGAGAGGAACTACCCGAAGTGCTTGAAATGCTGAAGGGTAAGGAAGATCAAAAAGTACTGCTGTACTGCACCGGTGGTATCCGTTGCGAAAAAACAAGTGCCTACCTAAAGCACCACGGTTTTAAAGACGTAAACCAATTGCACGGTGGTATTATTGATTATGCCCGACAAATAAAAACTGCGGAACTACCCAATAAATTCAAAGGCAAAAACTTTGTGTTTGACGACCGCCTTGGTGAAACCATAAGCGAAGAAGTAATAAGCCATTGCCACCAATGCGGCAAACCCAGCGATGCCCACGTAAACTGCGCTAATAAGGAGTGTAACCTTCTGTTTATTCAGTGTGCTGAATGTGCCAAAGAACATGAAGGCACCTGCTCACCTGCCTGTCAGGAAATAATCCATTTACCGGAAGCAGAGCAGAAGAAACTCCGAAAAGGCAAGAAGCAGCAAAAGATTTTTCACAGCCATAAAAAGGTGAACCTCAAAGGCAGTTGATTCATTATTCTTTCACAATCTTTAACACTTCCCGTTCTCCGCTATGATTTGAAAATTCGAAAAAATAAAGGCCGGCCATTTGAGGCATTTGCAATGATGGGTTACTTAATTCCTCCAGTCTGACGCTTTCTAACATTTGGCCATTGCTACTGTATACCTTTAGTAGGGTAAATGAATTTTGTAAATCCTGATTGAAATAAACCATCTTACCAGCAGGATTAGGGTAAATAGTTAATCCATTCTGTACTTCATCCATATCTGTAGTATTGGGCACTTGGGTTTTATATTTTACCATAAACATGTCCGATGAGCCTACCGGTTCAAAAAATGCACTGTCTGTGCTAAAGTCAAAATCAACTTTGGAAGTGAACCACCCGGTCATGTAATATTCCCCCTTACTGTTTATTTCGGTTTCCGATACTTCATTAACATCATCCAAGGGTACCGCCCACTCAAAAGCCCCGCTGCCTGAAAGCTTTAGGTTGTACACACCACCAAAGGGGCCGAAGTTGGGGCTTTGCTGAGGATTGTTGTCAAAATCCCAATTACCATTGGTAAATCCTGAAAAAATGGCCCCACCATCCGGATGCGCCACCACACATGAAGCAGCGTCATTAGAATTACCAGAATTGGCCGTAACCCCTATGGAGTGTGCCCACAATACCGCTCCCGTGCCATCAAGTTTGGCAACATAAGCATCTGCCATTCCTTTTGATGTAAAAGTGTTGGCAGAGCCAAAAGAAACTGTATTCTCAAAACTACCACCTACAAACCAATTTCCTTTTCCGTCCGAGGCTACATCATAGGCATGGTCTACTCCAACTCCTCCAAAAGTGGTTACCCATTCAAAATTTCCTGCTCCACTAAGTTTTACAAAGTAGGCATCAAAGGTGCCCTGAGATGTAATATTGTTGGTTCCCGCTCCAGGATCAAAATCCACTTGGTCGCTAAAAATTCCAGCGGCCACTATTCCACCTTGTCCATCAACGGCTATTGTTGTGGTAAATTCATTAAAAACACCCCCAAAGGCCTGTGCCCAAATTAGGTTGCCCCCACTATCCAGTTTTACTATGTAATTATCTCGTGCCCCAAGGCTTGTTTTGGATAATTGTGCCGCTCCCGGGTCAAAGTCCACAGTGCCAATAAAGTTTCCCATTACAGTGGGATTACCATTATTGTCAACAGTTACCGCAACGGCCTCATCCAGGCTTGAGCCACCAAAGGTTATCACCCATGCGAAAGTGCCATTGGCATTAATTTTTAACAGGTATCCGTCTGTACCCCCTGCAGAAGTTTTACTGACAACAGCACTGGAAGGGTCAAAATCAACAGTGCCATTAAAGGTGCCAGCCACAAAGGCATTTCCGGTATTATCCGTTGCCACATCATGGGCAAAATCATCTTGGGCCCCACCAAACGCATAGGCCCACACCACACTTCCGTTAGAGTCCAGTTTTTGTACAAAAGCATCACGCGCTCCATTACTGGCTCGAGCATCTACACCTATACCCGGATCAAAATCAGCAGTGCCCATAAAATGCCCGGCTATCAGCACGCTTCCATCATTTATTACAGCAAGCCCGTTGCCAATATCTTCTAATGGGCTACCTATCTGTGCAAACCATTTGTAATCAATATTTTGAGCATTAACAATGCAAAAAATTAAAAGTGCAACTGAGGTAAAGGTTCTTTTCATAAACATCATTAAATTAAAAGGAAGCGAAAAGCGTGCATCCGAAGATTTAGAATAGGTTTGCGGCCAAAGATATGGCCCAAAATCAGGTGGTTATTTAGCCTGTAGCAAGCAATTAGCATTTGGTGTATTTGCGCCCGTTTTATGCCCAAAACCGCGTTTAGTTTTTCACGCTATCCAAAAAAATATAATCCTATTCGTACAACCCTTTTGGATTTGCCACGTCAAAAAAAGGCAAATCAATAATCTGCTACACCATGAAGAAAACTATGCAAACCCTAATGCTGGGCTTATTGCTCAGCACCCCAGCTTTATACGCACAAAACCTGGCGGTTGATTCCATTGAGATAAACACACTGAAAGCTCGCGTATATGCTGATGGCGGAATTTGGGAAATGGAAACCTGGGACGACTCCACCTATAAACCCCTGCTTTTTGCAGATGGAATATGGCTTGGTGGGTTAAATGGAGGAAACCTCCACCTTTCCTCTCAAGAGTACCGCCAGGGTGGTATTGATTTTATGCCCGGGCCAATTTCTAATGACGTAAATGCATTCACCAAGTATAACAAAGTATATAGGGTAAGCTTACAAACCTTAACAGATTTTAAAAATAAAGTCACTGTAGGTATCCCTGCCGAAATTGCCAATTGGCCCGCCCATGGTGATACCTTAATGGGAGAAGCCTATTATCTGGCGCCTTTTGTAGATGTAAACCAGGACGGACATTACGTACCTGCCGATGGCGATTATCCTAAAATAAAAGGTGATGAAGCTATTTACACCATCTTTAATGATATAAATGATCGTTACTATTTTGGAGGCCTGGGAGTGGAAGTACATTGTATGCTCTATGGCTATAAAACGGGGGGAATTGAAGACAGCATATTGTTTAAGGAATTTAGAGTTATAAATCGCTCATCTACCAGTTATGTCAATTCCTACTTCTCCATTTTTGCTGATTTTGATTTGGGAAATGCGAGAGATGATATAATGGGAACCAACATCTCTGCAAACTCTATTTTTACTTATAATGGTGATCGTGATGACGAAGGCCCCAGTGGTTTTGGCACTAAACTCGCCACTTGCGGCATACGTATGATTAAAGGCCCACCTGCCGACTATTTTAATGGATTTGATGATGATAAAGATGGATGCCTTGATGCAGTAAGGGATGCCAATGGAAATTGTATTCCTGAAAACCAAGTTACAGGAGTAAGGGAACAAATTCTCCTTTCAGGCTCTATGTATTATAACAATTTTTCTAGTGCCCAGGGGAACCCCAATGTTCCAACGGACTATTACAGCTATATGAAAAGCGATTGGCCAGGCGGCCGTGAACTAATCATTGAAAATCCCTCTGGTTTATTGAATGTCTTAAACGGTGATGGGTTTGTACAAAATAACGTAGGAATACAAACGACCTTCGCCTACCCTGGCAATAGTTTTGACACTTCGGGCTCGTACTCACCAATATCTCCAGTTAACTGGTTTGCATCCCCTTCTAATCTAGCTGATCAGCGAATGCTGGCTAATGCAGGGCCTTTTACTATAGGGGCCGGACAAGAGTTTGATGTGACCTATGCCTTTATTTGGAGCCGCAAGCAGGATACTGCTCATGGCTATAATGTCATCAATAACAAGCTCGCCTATTTGGATACTCTTTACAGAAACCAGCCTTCGCGGTATGTAAGCATTCCGAAATATCATTCGCAAGAAAACTACCGCGTGGCCTACAATCAGCGTGATAATAGTTGGTGGATATTGAATGAAGGAAAAGACAAACTTGATTTTAAACTCTACAATACCAGTGGTCAGTTTCTAAGCACCTTTAGTGTACAGGTAAACAGCTCTCTATTGATAAATTTGGATAAACTGAGCTCAGGTGTTTATCTCATCGTAAATGAAAAATCGGGCACTAGCCATAAGTTGATAAAATAATTGTTGTGTGATTTATAGTAGAAGGCCCTGTGGTTTGTGAATTACCACG
>CAXBJE010000116.1:0-8538 GCA_963975525.1 uncultured Owenweeksia sp.
CAGGTGGTTATGATGGTAGAGGAGTTCAAATCATAAAAGACATCCAAGACATTGAATCTCTTGACGATGTAGAAGGTTTAATTGAAGAAAAAATTGATTTTGTAGCCGAAATAGCAGTAGTTACGGCTCGTTCGGCAAGTGGAGAAGTAAAAAGCTTTCCGTTGGTGGAGATGGAATTTCACCCTACTGCCAACTTTGTGGAATACGTTGTTTGTCCTTCGGAAATTGATGTAAACCATCATCATAAGGCAGTAAAACTTGCCGAGGAAATAGTAGAAAAACTAAACCATGTTGGTTTACTTGCCGTAGAAATGTTTTTGACCAGCGATGGAAATATACTGGTAAATGAAGTGGCTCCACGTGTTCACAACAGCGGCCATCTTACCATAGAGGGAAATACAACCTCACAGTTTGACCAGCACCTTCGGGCTATTTTAGATTTACCGTTGGGTGATACAGAAATAAGAATCCCTTCGGTAATGATAAACCTTACCGGAGAAGAAGGCTATGAGGGGCCCGTGTATTATGAAGGCATCGAAAAAGTGATGGCAATTCCCGGGGTGTATATTCACTTGTACGGAAAGGCCGAAACCCGACCTTTTAGAAAAATGGGCCACATCACCATTACGGGTGAAAGCCTTGAAGAGGCCAAAATAAAAGCGAAAGAAGTTAGAAACTCCATTAAAGTAATTTCAAAATAAGATGAGCGTACAAGTAGGAATAATAATGGGCAGCAAATCTGACTTGCCAATAATGCAGGAAGCTGCAGAAGTGCTAAAAGAGTTGGGAGTAAGCTATGAGGTAAAAATTGTTTCGGCCCACCGCACGCCTGATGTTATGTATGACTACGCCAAAACCGCTCACACAAGGGGTATAAAGGTGATTATTGCCGGTGCCGGTGGCGCAGCTCACCTGCCGGGAATGACGGCCAGCATGAGCCCACTTCCGGTAATTGGTGTTCCGGTAAAATCAAGAAACTCCATTGATGGATGGGATTCTGTTTTATCCATATTACAGATGCCTGGCGGAGTACCCGTGGCAACAGTAGCCTTGGATGGAGCAAAAAATGCAGGAATACTAGCCGCTCAAATTATTGGCTCCAGCAATCCTGCAATTTTGGATAATATCATTAAGTATAAGGAAGGCCTTAGAGATAAGGTGATTGAATCTGCAAAGGACCTATAGGTTTTTAAGAGTGGAAAGCAGCTGCTCCTTTTTGCGGTTGGCCACCGGAATTTTGGATCCATCCTCCAACACAAGGTAACCCCCATCGGTTTGTACATACCTCTTCAGGTAATTCATATTTACCAGATGTGATTTATGTACCCTATGGAAATTGTAGTTGGAAAGCATTCCATCAAATTCCTTTAGGGTTTTAGAGGCTAACAACGATTTTTCATTGTTGATATAAAAGGTGGTATAGTTGCTACTTGACTCCAGTCTGATAATATCGGATAGCTTGATAACGTGCATGCCATCAGATGTTGGAACTACAATCTTTTTAGGTGAATCGGATGCCTGACGAATATTTTCAACCAATACATTAAGGCTGCTGGCTTTTTTAGGAAGACCTTTCTCTTCCTCCACCTTTCTTACTGCTTTTACCAATTCTTCCGGGTCAATTGGTTTCAATAAATAATCCAGGGCACTGAACTTAATAGCCTTAATGGCAAACTCATTATGTGCAGTAATAAATATGATTTCCGGATGAAGATCTTCGGCATCGCGGATTTTTTCCAAAATATCAAAACCACTTTCACCCGCCAATTGAATATCTAAAAACACAGCATCAGGCCTATGGATAGTAATGGCTTCAATGGCCTCATCAACACCTCCCACCTCAGCCAGTATTTCTACCTCAGGACAAAAAAGATCTAATTTACCCCTAAGAGACTCTCTTGAGTTCTCTTCGTCATCAACAATTATTACTCTAATCATGGTTTGAAAATTTTGTTAAAAATATAAGCTAAATGCTCTCCGCGGGCAATTTTATGATCACTTTAGTTCCCGTATGATTTTCTTTATCAATGATCTCAATATCAATTTCATCGCTTTTTGAGATTTTGAGTAAACGGAGCCTGTCTTTATTTATCTGAGTGGCCATACTTCGATGATCTTGTCTCTTAGGCAGCTCTTTTGCCTTCTTTCTGCCGATACCATCATCTTCTACCTCGCAAATTAATAGATCACCTTTTAATATAAACCGGATACTCAAATGCCCCATTCCCTCCTTAGGTTTAATACCATGCAAAATGGCATTTTCCACATGTGGCTGAATGAGCATAGGCGGAATCCCTACATCATAATCAATCTCATCATCAATCTCAATTTCATACTCAAACTTGCCCTTAAACCGTAGCATTTCCAGTTCAAGGTAATTTTTTAACACACTCACTTCTGTTTCCACAGGATGAAGGTGCTCCATTGATGATTCAAGTGTGAGCCTCATCAATTTAGCGAAATTGTTGAGATACCGTACCGCTTGCTTCGGGTCGTTTTTGAAGATGAAGCTACTAATGGAATCCAGGGCATTGAAGATAAAATGTGGATTCATCTGAAGCCTCAGCGCCTTCCTTTCCATTTCCAGCAAGCTATTCTCTAAACGGAGCCTTTGGTTAATTCTTTTTATCCTGTTGGATAAATACCAGTAAGTCATTCCTCCTGTAAAGAGCACGGCTATGGCGATAAACCACCACCGCTGCCAAATGGGGCTTTTAATGACAAAGGAAAAATTCACCTCGGAGGGACTCCAATTCTCACCATCACGGGAAACCTGCGCCTCAAACCGATAACTACCGGGCTTTAGGTTAGAGTAAACGGCCTCCCGTCTGTTTCCTGCTAATGTCCAGGCATCCTGTGCTTTAATTCGATAACGGTACATTAATTCCTCCGGATGATACCCACTTAAACCGGCCAGCGTAAAACTCAAAAAGTTAAGATCATGCGGCAGCTTTAGTCCGCTAGGCACATTGCTAAAAGGGTATATACCGCTGGAGTAAGACTCCAGCCCGGTGCTGTCACCAAAGTACAATTCCACTTGAGTGAGGGCAATTTGGGGGGTTACCTGTTTTTGCCCAAGTTCATCCAGAGATACAATTAATAAGCCTTCTGATGTTCCGGCAAGTAATTTTCCATTTCGTATTTCGAGGGCTTGAGCGCTACATCCCTCATCTAAAAAAGCCCCAACAGCATTAAGCGGATTTACATTGTAGCCCTTGGAGGTTTTAGTAATGGTACTTAGTCCTTTGTTGCTCCCCAGCCAAAGCTTACCGGCATCATCAACTGCCAATGATCGCACCTCAGCAAAATTTAGTTCAGCCGCTGAAATATTTTGAAAATTGCCTTCTGTAATATGAAAAATCCCTTCTGAAAGAGTTCCCGTCCAAATTTCATCTTTTGAAACTGCTGTAAATGTGTTGAATCGCAAACTGTCCAAGCTCACTATTCCCAGTTGATTTACAACCTCCCACTTTCCCTGATATTTCCGAATAAACCCCTCGGTATAGGTCCCAAACCATAGGCTGCCATCCTTACCCTCGGAAATAGCGTAGATGTTGGCAAATGGCAGGTTTTCCCTTTCGGTGATGTTTTCAACTCTACCGTTTTTGTAACTGAAAATTCCTGTGCTGGTGCCTATGTATAATCCGTCCGCTGTTCCCTTCAAAGCAAAAACATAGCCTCCAATACTTCCAGGTAAATTTATCTCCTGAAACGATTGACCGTTATATCGGATTAAGCCTCTTTCCGTCCCCAGCCAGGTCTGCCCATTATATTCTGCCAGGGCCAGTACCACCCCATAGGGAAAATCCTGATCTACAATATTTTTCACACCCTCTCCATCCACTACACTGAGACCGTTAGCTGCACCGGCAAAATATTTTAAACTCCCGTTTATGAGTACAGAATAAACCTTGCTGGTAATGCCATTTTCCTCGTTGTACAGTTTTACGGCCGTGCTCTCCAGCTTTATTAATCCGTTGTTGGAGAAAAGCCACACTACGCCCGATTTATCAATAAAACAACCTTCATCATCCTGCTCGGGTACGCCGTTGGCTCCTCCAATTGATAATTGCTGATTATCCTTAAAAATGATTAACCCGGCTGCCCCCAGGCTTATTTGCTTAGAGTCCCGTGCACTAATCCTTCTGGACGGATTTTCATTTATGGATGTTGTCGTCCCTCCTTTAAAAAACACGGTTCCTCCAGCACCAGCTGCATATAACCTATCTGTAACCACATCCAACCCATACCATCGGCCTGCCGCTTTTTTTGATTCTGAAGCATATAAACCACTATCCGTAGCAAACCATAAGGCCCTGTCATACCAGGCCATATCGTTTATCCTCACCTGGTTTTTTCTGATGAGTATTTCTAAAGTATCCGTATTTCCAACCCTGTACACATTGGTTCTTCCTGCAGCAAAAACCTCATTACTGGTGTTAATCACAATTTTATTGATACGGTCAGTAGCCTCAGGTAAATAGTAAAATGAAAATTCCAGTCCATTATACTTTACCAAACCGTTGGTATTGGCATACCAGATATTTCCATCAGCATCTTCTGCCAGTGCCGTGGCCACCGGTTTAAGGTTTGGCTGCCCCATGTCAATGGACTTAAACTCAAATCCATCATAACGCACCAAGCCTGCACCCTCGGTAGCCAGCCAAAAGAAACCCCGTGAATCCTGAATAAAATCATTGATACGGCTGGAGGGCATGCCCTGTTCCAACCCAATTTTCTTGAAGGTGTATTGTTGAGAAACCGCCTGAAACGTGCAAGAGAGCAAGACCAACAGAATCAGGCCTGGCAAGGAGAATAAGGGCGAAGAAGAATTTTTAGTATTCACGAATTCAAATATTGCGCAATAAATCGGTAAATTCCAACATCAATTATGGCACGTATCTTAACCTTACTACTGCTTTTGCCGCTTGCCGGATTTGCCCAAAATTACGCATACTTTGCTGGTGGCCGTTCTGCTGGTCTAGCCCATAGCTCAGTAGCCATTACTGATATTTGGGCTGGGCATCACAACCAGGCCGCACTTGGTTTTTTGGAGAAAACAACCGTTGCCATCAGTTACGAAAACCGCTTCTTCCTTCCAGATTTGGCTTTAGCCAATGCCGCATTTGCCTATCCATCAAAATTGGGAACAGTGGGTTTAAGCCTTAGCTACTTTGGTTTTGAATTGTACAACGAATCTAAATTTGGCCTCAACTATTCACGGGCATTTGGAAAGTATTTCTCTCTAGGGCTGCAAGTAAACTATCACAGCTATTATATTTCAGAAGGCTCTGGCTCACCAAATTCAGTAACTTTTGAAGCAGGTGTTTTGGCCAAGCCTGTAAAAAACCTCAACATTGGCTTTCATGTATTCAACCCCTCTTCATCATTTAAAAATATAGAAACAGAAGAACGCCTGCCATTGATGGCCAGGCTGGGCGCCTTGTATAAAATTGGCGATGATATTGGCATTACGGCAGAAGTAAAAAAGAGTGAAGGCATAAAAGAGCGGTATGCCGTTGGTTTAGAATACCGCATTATTGAAAAGATAGTTTTAAGAACCGGAGTAGGCCTACAGCCTCTCACCAACACTTTCGGTCTTGGTTTGGATTTGGGTGCCTTTACAGCCGACCTAAGCTATGAATATGCCCAGGTGCTGGGTAGTAATGGTAACCTCAGCCTTCAATATGCTTTTTGATGAAAAGGCCATTTTTCATACTCCTGTTTAGTTTTGGTAGTCTTTTGGCGCAGGTTCCTGATAAGGGCGAACTTGAAATGGAGATAGAATCAATAGCTGAAGGTAATGAGGAAAATGAAACGGATCTTATTCAGTTAGCCGAAAACCTGCAATTGCTGAAAGCCAACCCCATTGAAGTAAATTTTAGTGAAGCGGAAGATTTGGAAAAACTACCCTACCTCAACGTTTTTCAAATCAATAACCTATTGCAATACCGCAAGCGCACAGGGCCTATTTACACCCCTTATGAGTTAACTGCGGTAAAAGGTTTTGATAAAGAAACCATAGAGCAGATTCTTCCCTACCTCAGTTTTAGTACCCAACAGTCTATTCCCAACCTTAAACTGAAAAATGTTTTACGCTATGGACGGAACGACCTCATCCTGCGCGGCACGCAGATTTTACAAGAACGAAAGGGTTTTATTGATTCGCTGCACAATGGCTATCTCGGGTCACCCCAAAACCTTTACCTCCGTTACAAATGGACGTATCGCGATTACCTCTCTGTGGGATTGGTGGCCCAGCAAGATGCCGGAGAACCCTTTGGTGGCCCATATCAAAATACAGGAGTTGACTTTTTAGCGGGGCATATTGCCCTCACCAATTATGGAAATCTTAAAAGCCTAATTATTGGCGATTATCAGGCGCAGTTCGGTCAGGGATTGGCCCTTTGGAGTAGCCTGGCTTTTGGAAAATCTGCGGAAGCAATAGAAATAAAGCGCTATGCACCCGGCTTTAGAGCCTACACAGGCTCTGAAGAAAATCGATTTTTTAGAGGTGCCGCGGCCACTTATCGGTTTTTTGATGCTTTAGATGTGAGTGCTTTTTACTCCAATAATAAAATTGACGCCAACCGCATTGTATCTGACAGCACCGGCACTGTTGACTTTGTAAGCTCATTGCAAACTACCGGTTTACACCGAACCATAAATGAACTGGAAGACAAAAATGCCAACACCCTTCAATCCCTTGGCGGGAATGTAAACCTGAAAGCCAATAACTTTTCCATTGGAGCAACGGTGGTCAATTATCAATTGGAAACTTCTTTGGAGCCCGGCACTCAGTTGTACCAAAAGTTCCGCTTTAGCGGGAACCAGTTGACTAACATTTCCTTAGATGCCAATTACCTTTTCAGGAATCTTAACATTTTTGGTGAACTGGCTGCTGATGACCATCAAAAACTGGCGGGAAGTGTTGGTTTTCAAAGCAACCCGGCAGATGGGTTTTACCTTACCATCCTTTATAGAAATATTGACAAAGAGTACCGCGCGCTGTTTAACGCCCCATTTGCCGAGAGCGGAAACTATGGCGAAAAGGGCACCTACCTTGGTACCCAATGGCAACTCAACCGCACCTTCCTATTAAAGGCTTATGCAGACATTTACCGCTTTAGCTGGTTGCGTTTTGGGGTAGATGCCCCTTCCCGGGGAAGAGACCTGCTTGCACAACTGGAGATGAATTTCTCACGCTACTTTTCAGGATACATCCGATTAAAAAACGAAGTGCAGCAAACAAACAGCGACAGTGAAGACCCGATTAGAAAATTGGTGGATCGGTCAAAAACTACTTTGCGCTTTCATTTGGCTTACTCACTTACATCCCAAATAAAGATGGCCAGTAGAGTAGAGTACGCCTACTACAATCAGGAAAATCAAAAGGATAAGGGGTTTGTTGTTTTTCAGGATTTGCGCTATCACTTTAATACCACTCCGCTGCAACTCACAGCTCGCTATGCGATTATTGATGTTGATAGCTATGATGCCCGTATTTACGCTTATGAAAATGACATTACTTACGCCTTCTCCATTCCTCCCTACTACGGCCGCTCCTCGCGCTTTTACCTATTGGCCGATTACGAAATCACATCGAGGATAAACCTTCAGGCACGCTATGCTATTTCCACCTATTTGGACAGGGATGAAATAAGCAGTGGCAACCAACTAATAGAAGGAAATAAAATCAGTGAATTGAAAATTCAACTTCGAATTAAATTTTAAGACTTTAACTTTATCGCCAAATCATACAACTATATAAAATGAATAAGTTTTTAAAGTGGTTCCTCATAATAGTAATCGGCCTGGGTGTGGTACTGTTCATTGCCTTCAAAGTACTTCAAAGCAACACCAAGAAGTTTAGCCCCGAAGAAGAAATTGCATTTGTGCAAAACGATCTTGCCATAGATGTCTTCTACAATCGTCCTTCTAAGAAGGATCGTCAAATATTCGGTGGTTTAGTTCCTTACGGTGAAGTATGGAGAACGGGTGCCAATGAAGCTACCACGTTTACTACCAATTCCGACATTATGGTGAACGGTAAAAAGCTGGCTAAAGGTGAATATACCCTTTGGACGATTCCGAACCCGCGTACCTGGCAGGTAATTTTTAATGGCCAAAGCTATGGATGGGGAGTAAACTTTGATGGAGTGGCCAGCAGAGAAGCAGAATATGATATTTTAAATGTGGCCATTCCCGTTGAGGAAACAGAGGAAGTAGTGGAGCAATTTACTATTACCATTGAAGAAGGGACGCCCATTATTATGAAATTGGCCTGGGACAAAACGGTAATTAACGTACCGATTGAACCAGTTAACTAGGCTTTTTTTAGCACGAAACCTACCTTTTCAAGATCCTCCCAAAAGTTTTGGTAACTTTTTGCCACCACACCGGGGTCGGTAATTGAAATTGGGGCCAGCAAGGCCAAAGGCGCAAAAGACATTGCCATACGGTGGTCTTCATAAGTGTTGAAGGTAATCCCTTCCAGCTTTTGAAGACCACTTTTTATTTCCAGATAGTCGTCTCCAA
>CAXBJE010000117.1:0-8534 GCA_963975525.1 uncultured Owenweeksia sp.
CCCACAACACTTTTGCCTTAAGCGAAAATTCCAGTTGTAACTGGATTTATATTGGAGACACCTGGGGGAGCACAGCGCCCCTTGTTTCAGGTAATCACTTAATTGAGTATAATGAGTTTACCGGAAAAACCCATCCCGGAAAGTACATTACTATAGATGGCAACGCCACACAGCAATCTCAGCACGATACCATAAGGTTTAACCTTTTTAAGAATAATGGCCCAAGGGCAGATAATGAAAAGGAAAGTATAAGGGTTGGTTACAGTGGTATTTCTAAAAGCAGTGGCCATACGGTAATCATGCACAACCTGTTTGAGGATTGTGACGGTGACCCTGAAGTTGTTTCCATAAAATCATGTGACAACATTATTAAATACAACACTTTTAAGAGCTGTTTGGGTACGCTATCATTAAGGCATGGAGATAGAAACCTGGTTGAGGGCAATTACTTTTTTGGAGAAGGCAAAACGGCTCAGTTTACCAACTCGTCAAACGTAACCTCTACCATAGGTTGTGGCGGAATCAGGGTTTACGGTAAGGATCACAAAATCGTAAACAATTATTTTGAAGGTTTGACCGGCAGCCGTTGGGATGCCGCACTAACCATTACCAATGGAGATGTAACCAATACTTCAGGCAGCTTATCCAGCCACTATTTGCCAGAAAATGTGGTGATAGCCTTTAACACTTTGGTAAACAATGCCTCTAACATTGAAATAGGTTTTGATAACAATGGCAATTACAGCAAGGCTCCGAAAAATTGTGTGCTTGCCAATAACATTGTAGTTGAAGACAGCACGTCAATTGTAAAATCTTACAGTGCCACATCGCTGGCAGGGGTGGGTTTTACAGGCAATATGTTTTATCCCACAGGTACATCTACCGTTGGTATAACGCATACCACCACTCAAATAACCGTGGCTGACCCAGGCCTGATTAAGCCAACTTGTGTTGGAGCAGGTTGCAACCAAACAACTGCTGCCAGGGTGTTTAGGTTAGAGGCCGGCAGTGCTGCAGTAGATGCCTCAACGGGCAATTACCCCGAGGCAGCTTTAGACCTTGAAGGATTTTTAAGAGCAGGAACAAAGGATATTGGGGCACATGAATACAGCGGTGGCAGAACGGTTAGTATTACGGCCTTATCTGCTGCTAATGTGGGTCCAAACGCAGTGCCCTTAAGTTATACCTACACTTATCCTGGTAATACGGGTATTGATGATTGGAGGCGTAAATCAGCGGGGATTGAATTATATCCTAACCCGGCCCATGGCATGATACACATTGCTTTATCCACAGAGCCAGAGGTTAATTCAGAATGGGTGGTAATAAACAGCCTTGGAGCCGTGGTGCTTAAGGAGGTGGCCTCTAGAGATAAAAGGCAGCACCTGCAAATTGAGGGTTTAGCTCCCGGTATTTACCACTTGCAGCTTAGATCTGGAATTGGCGCACAATTCAACAAATCTTTTATAGTACAATAAAGGGGAGGGGACTGTCTTGAGGGGTTAGCCATTTGTAATGGTCAACCCCTCATGAGCCAGTTCCAGTGTTTCAACGGCCACTTCGTTACCGTCAGATTTTAGATCGTTGCCAGTGATTTTTGTAGGCCAGGCGTTGCTTAAAGTCCACGTCATGGTTGGCGCCCCGCTTTCATCCAGCAACTTTATCACAACGGTTTCCCGCTTAATGGTATTCATTTTAATGGCATTATACCATTTCCAAAAAGCGTTGTCCTTTACAAAAACGCCTTTCTTTAGGGTAACATTCCCTGTTTTGGCAATGCCGGGCATTTTGATGGCGGAAAATACATTAGAGTCTTGATGGCGGTACTCAATCGGCTGCGTCTCGGTATCTAATCCGGAAACTTCCTGAAAAGCTACTGCCTGCATCCCCGCCCCCAAATGCACATCAAAGTAAAATTTGGGTAAGGGCCATATGTTATCCTGGAATTCGCCAGCCATAGTTATGATTTAAATCTCAGTCACTTCGTCCCCTTCATCTTCTTTTGCCTTCTTTTCCTCAGCTTTCTTTTCAGTTTTTTCCTGCGCTACCGTTCTTCCCTTTAGGTAATCTGGAAGCTGCAGTCCTGCCTGGTTAAACAAATCTTCAAGGGGTGGTACAGATTTATACATTCCCGAAAGGAAACCTGCTGTATTGGTGGCTTCTCCGTTTTTGCCCAAAGAGTCCCAAACGGTAACCTTATCAATTTTAATGTTCTTAATGGCTTCCACCTGAGTTTTGATAATCTCCGGAAGTTTCTCAGCCATTAACAGCATAAACGCATCGCGTGGGTCGTTGCCCGATGCAGAAACCAATTCGCGGAAACCTTCTGCCTGCTTGCTTAGCAACTCATAGTTACCACGTGCTTCTGCCTCCAGTTTAGCATAAATTGCATCTGCCTCACCTCGTGCCAGCCTGCGGATACGCTCGGCTTCGGCCTCAGCATCAATTTCCACTTTTTGCTTATCAATAGAAGTTGGAATTACAATGTTGGCGTATTGTGTAGCCTTATCTCTTTCGGCACGTGCCTCTTCAGCTTTCTCCTCCGAACGGTAGGCTTCCTCAAGGGCTTGTGCTTGTTTTACCTTTTCAGCAGCTGTGGCTATCCTGCTGGCCTCAGCTTCCGCTTCTCTACGTGAGGCATCAGAGTTGGCGATGGTAATTTTAGCTGTGTTTTCACCTTCAACCGCACGTGCATTGGCTTCCGATCTTTTAATACGCTCCTCTTTCTCAGCATCAGCTTCCCCGATAAGGGCCTGGGCGTTGGCAGCAGCTACCTGAATACGTTCGTTTTGATTAGCACTGGCCTCACCAATATTGGCACTGGCGTTGGCCTCAGCCACTTTTACGCGTTCCTCCTGGTTGGCATTGGCCTCTCCAATGGAACCATCACGGGTTTTTTCAGCCACACTTTGGCGGGCATCGTTTACCGCTTTAGCAGCAGCTTCTTTACCCAATGCCTCAATATAACCGCTCTCATCCTTAATGTCGGTTACGTTTACGTTTATCAGCTTAAGACCAATTTTCTTCAATTCCGCTTCCACGTTAGAGGCAACATTGGCCAAAAACTTATCGCGGTTATTGTTGATTTCCTCAATGTCCATGGTAGCTACCACCAAACGCAGCTGACCGAAGATGATGTCTTTTGCCAAATCATGAACCTGAGCCTGATTAAGCCCTAAAAGGCGCTCAGCAGCATTATTCATTACACCAGGCTCAGTAGAAATACCCACGGTAAAACGTGAAGGAACATCTACACGGATATTCTGCCGGCTAAGGGCGTTGGTAAGGTTTACCTCAATACTGGTAGGGGTAAGGTCCAAAAAGGCATAATCTTGAATAATAGGCCACACAAAGGCAGCACCACCATGTATACACTTGGCCGAGAGGTTGCCCTCTACATTGGAGCCTACTTTACCATACACCACAAGTATGCGGTCAGATGGACATCTTTTAAATCGCTTTATCAGCGAGAAAAACAGGATAAAAACAAAGAGTATCGCGGCAGCAATGGCCACTAAGAAAATTGGACTCATGAGGGAATTATTTGTTAGGGGAATTAGTTACTACAAGCATTTTACTTTTATCAATCACTTCCACAATCTTTATTATAGTGCCGGTGGGGATGTCTTCTGGTTGATCGGTCAAGGCCTCAAATTCGTGAACTGAGCCTTGCAGGGTAAGTTGAATTTTTCCGAAGCCAGCGCGGTTTCCGGGTACACGGAGGTAGGCTTCGCCAATTTTTCCAACCGCACGGTCAATCATTAAGGTGCCCGATTGCTTAAGCTTGGATATGTAATAGAACAGGGCTGCCATTACCGTCATCATTAGCAAACCTGAAATGAGTGAGATAATTATGGTAGTAAGCATACTGTAGCCTGAATCGAGGCTTGCAATTCCCGTCCAGGAGAAAAGCATGAAAAAGGCCACCATGTTTTTAAAGGTAAAAAACTGAAACCCTGCACCTCCATCGGTTTCTATTTCCATGTCAGGGTCTGTGTAATCTGTATCAAAAGCACCACCAATAAATGTGGTAACCAGCTGAATGAGAAATAATAGGGTGGAAGGAAATGCCAGGCCCCAATATATTTTTTCGAGGGTGTCAAGGGCCATCCACCAGCTTGTAAGGTCGTTCATGGTTTGTACTATAAATATGAGTTAAGCGCGACTAAATGTATTTAAAAAATAAGTAGGGGGCGTAATGGTAGATGTATTTTGGTTAAATGGATTGTTTGTTTTTCTTGAAATATTAATTCTATAGAATCAATCCTGAAGATTTAACCTCCGAATTGTAGTTTCCGGCTATGCTAGAGATGAATCCTATTAGCAAATAGTAGCCTTCATCATCGAGATTTTTAAATTCAATCGGCCCACTTGAAATATGAAGGTCAATGTATTTCTTATTGCCAAAATGCCCTTTTGCACCTCTTTTTTTATCAAATTTCAAGTTGACCAAAATAGGACTTGATATTCCATTTTCTTGAAGATGAGATTTAATTGCGTCAGCCGCTTTTTCTGAAGGACACTTCAATGTCATTGAGAAGCCTATTGGGCTTTCAGGGGCAACTCCCCTAGCAGAAAGGCTAGATATTATGGGCTTGAATTCTTTATGGGAACTGTCCAAATTTGATGTTTTAACTTTCGTAAAAATTAAAGCCCCCTCGGCTTAACCAAGGGGGCTTTAACAATCTGTTATGTTGATGAGAAATTATTTCTTAACCTCTGCTACAGCTTTGGTTTTGCGGGCTGCAGACTTTTTCGCCTCTGTGGCCACAACTTTTACTTCGCCATCTTTCTTTTCGGCACTGGCCTCTGATTTGGCTTCAGAGCCACAGCTCTTAGCTTGTTCGGTACTGCAGCTTTTTTGAGCCTTAGCCTGGCAACATGATTGGGCCGATAGGCTACCCACTGATAGTCCTAAAACAACTATACCTGTGGCAATTATCTTCTTCATAGCTTAATTTTTTACTTGTTATTCAATTCTGCTGTACAGTGCACCGCATAATTGATGAATACGAAACTAAGAAAATCCACAATTAGTATTACATCCACTTATTTTACAAGCGAATAATATTTACTGAAACCCTACTCCACATATTTATCGAGTATTAAATAGTCCCGTTCTTCTTTGGTAACTGCGTTTCGGCTTTTGGCCGAAAGCAGCCAGAAGAATAAACCGAGTACGGTGAAGATGAAGAATATGAGCCACTCCAATGGCCAGGCCAAAGCTGCCGGGCTACCCGGAAACATCATCACCAAAAAGATACATACTGAACCCACTATGGCGATGTAGCCCAGGACCTTTCCACCCGGAGCAACAAATGGGCGGTGGAGGTTGGGGAACTTCTTCCGTAAGGATAAAAAGGAAAACGAAACCCCCAGAAAGGCGATGACAATGCAAAGTGACCCTACGTTTACAAAAGCCAGCATGGCACCCGGCCCCATAAGTGAAGCCACAAAAGTGATGATGCCGCTAAATAGCACCGCCATATAGGGCGTTTGGAATTTTGGATGTGCCTTCCCTAATGCAGGGGCTATCACCTTACCACGTCCTAAGGCGAACAAGACGCGCGATCCCGCAAGGAAAAACCCGTTCCAGCTGGTAAGCAGGCCTACCAAGGCGGTAACCAGAATCAGGTTAACCAGGAAGGGAGATTCAGTGGCTATTTCAAAAGCACGGGCTGTTGGTAGCTTATCCGAAAGAATATCGTTCCAGGGGGCGGCAATGGAGGTGCTCATAATTAGCAATATGTAAAAGCTTACGGCCACAAGTATGGAAACGGGAATAAGAATGCCAATGGTTTTAAATGAGATGGATGCCTTGGCTTCTTCTGCTGCCTGTGGAATAGTATCAAAGCCCACAAACCAAAAGGGGACAGTAACCAACACCATAGCGATGCCAGCAACAATGGAAGTTGTGTCATTACCCGAAAATACTGGGCTCAAATTGTCCCACTTACCCATGATGAACCCGGCAATAACAAACACAAAAGTGAGCCCCACAAACAAAACAGTGAGCCCCACCTGAAAGCGCGCAGAGTTTTTTACACCGGTATAGTTGATGGCGCTAATGAGCAAAACAAAAACAGCGCTGAGGATTATATGCGAGAGGTAAACTGTGCTTCCATTAACGGAATATAGGGGCATATAATCGATAGTGGGGATGAGGTAGCTAAGCACTTTGCTGATGGAAACCGCTTCAAAGGCTGAAACGGATAAATACCCGAACACTAAAAACCAGCCTACAATAAATGACTTTGAAGTGCCATAGGCTTTATAGGCATACGCTACCTCACCACCCGATACGGGCAAAGAGGCCGTAACCTCGGCATAGCATAATCCAATAACCAACATGAGTAATCCGCCCAGTGCAAAGGCAATACACGCCCCCACCGGACCTGCATTGGTAAGCCACGAACCCATGGCCGTTACCCAGCCCACGCCTATCATAGCGCCAAAGGCCAGGCTAAACAAACCGGCCTTGCCAATTCCTTTTTGTAGTTGCGGACGTTGAAAGTTGGGTGTGGGCATAGTGGGGATTTGGAAATGAACTGTAAAAAAAGGCAATATCGGGAATTGGCAACAACACCCACCAGCGTGAAAATTTTTGAATGCCCTTCGGGAAGATTAGACCATTTGGAGCTTTTGGGATTTACGCCAAGTCCATCTGTTGGTCATGCAGCTCCACGTTAAAATTGACTTTGGCGTTCAGTGCTCTAAAAACCTTCAGGATGGTTTCAAAGCGGGCATCCGTCAGGTTGTTTTCAATTTTAGAAATCTGAGCCTTTTTTACGCCCACTAATTCCCCAAGCTGGGCCTGGGTCAGATTTCGCTCCTTGCGGGCCTGTTTTATGGCTTCGCCTATCAGGTCTAGGCGCAGTTCGTTTTCATAGGCGTCTCTGTCCTTGGTTCCAACCTTTCCAAGGTATTTATCTTTTACTTCGTCAAAAGAGTACGTTTTCATCTTTTATTTCTTATCGTTAAAGTATTCGTTCATTATTTCAGTGGCTTTGGCAATCTCCTTTGATGGTGTCTTTTGAGATTTCTTTACGATACCATGGGTGGCAACCACAATGGTCACTGTTTTATTTGACTTGTCCCAAAAGGCAAAAAGGCGGTACTGCTTTTTACCAAACTGAGTGCGAAACTCCCAGATATTTGAGTTCAGCTTTTTGAAAAGGGTGTTGTCATTTTGGACTTTAGCCTTGTCAATGTTATACAGGATTTTTTCCCGTGCCTTTTTATCAAGGCCATCAAGAAAATCCAGTACCTCTCGCAAAAACTCAACCTCAAAGTTGTTCGCCATGAATTGATGTTTCCCACAAAAGTAGAAGTTTCTTTTTTAGGAAACAATTGGGGTGGTTCAAAATAGGGGAAGTGTCTCTTATAGTAAGATCCTTCCCTCTGCTCATCTGAAAATGGCAAAAGAGAAAATCCACGGTGAACACCCTAAGCCGCTCTACCTCTTGCTCTTCATCGCTTTTACTTTAATGATGGAATCATCGGCCAGCAGTTTTTGGTATTCAGGGCTGCCATAGGCATACATGGCAATTTTACCTTCGGCATTATTGTGGATGCCCCAGCCGTAGCGCTTTGTAAGTGGAGAAGCTCGGAAACAGGGTTGCCCTTTAGAAAAGTAGTTTTCACGCTCAGCGCTCATTTCGGCCTTGGTAAATTCTTTTCGCAAAGCAAAAACACCAAATAACACATCGTCAGAAGTGTATTGGTAGGGCTCGTCATAAAGCATGTCAAACTGTAGATTGGCTACAGATTTATTTTCTCCTTTTAGTGGCGGCATTTCACCTTGCTGTATAGGGCAGTCTTCGGCTATTTCTATAAAAGTGTTGTAGTAGTTTGTGGAGTGTATTTTCATAGCTTTTAAGGCTGTTGGTCAGTTTAGCTATTCTTCATAGATGTCAAATTCAGCTGAAACGGATTTCATTAAATCTTTATTTTCAAAATCACTATCTGACATTTTGGAGAGCCTTTCCAAATACAAATCAAACTGACCGTTTTTGAAGATCGAAAGCATTTTTCCTCCTTTTTCACATTTTGCTGCGTGCCATACATTGGGAGGTACGGTGATGGTATCTCCAGGTTTGCAGATTATGGTTTCATCATCAAAAATGAGCTCCACGACTCCCTCAAGGATGTAAAAAACCTCAGTCATTATTTTGTGGTGATGCCTTGGTAAATAAAATCCGGGCTTTATGGTATCCTCCACAAAGCACAATTCTCCATTTGTGCTTTTGGAAGAGAGCTTAATGAAACAATGGTCTTGCGAGTAGGGGTAATTTTCACCTTCTCCGTTTCTGATTACTTGTGTGTTCTTCATTGGGTTGAAAGTATATAAAATGGTTAACTGGTGCGATAATATCCCAATGCTCAACAATTTGGCTTTAAAACTTAATTTGGATGAGCCTTACACCTGCTAAAGTGCTAATTTTTAATCCCAAGAGCAACTGACATCTTACAAATATTAAAACTGCTATGCCTGTTGCCACTAACAATTGAAAACATCTTGGGTCTAAATTGTT
>CAXBJE010000118.1:0-8530 GCA_963975525.1 uncultured Owenweeksia sp.
GTTTCAATGTCATAGGCCATTAGTTCATAATGCCGTTGGTTGAGGCCGATTAAAAACAACTCTGTAGCTTTTCTGAACAGGGTTTCTATTTCCCGGTGCTTTTCCATTTGCCGCTGGTGCTCACTGAAGGGAATCCGCAAAAAGCGACTATCGGTAATGGTTTCTAAGTAATACTTGGAAGGTGTTTGGGTAAGGAATGAATCCGGAATCCCTGTGAAGGAAGGGGGATAGGTGAAGGCTATCACATGCTCTTTGTCATCATGCAGGTAATAGGATTTTTGAATTCCCTCCAACACAAAGTACATAAACCGCTCGGTGTCTCCTTCGGCCGTCATTATGGTTTTTTTGGGTAGCTCATATTCCTCCCAGCACGAAGTGTATTTGTCCAAAACATCTTCTTTTACGGGGTGTATTTGTTTTAGGAAGGGTTTCAAGGGGTTAACTGATTTTTAGTTCCAGCTGCTCGTATCTCTTTTCCATGAGATGCATATAAGCCTCTTTCATTTCCTTACTTAAAAAGGAAAGGGTAACCCACTCCAAGGCATTTGTTTTATGTTTATGCATTCGCTTAAACGCGCCTTGAATCTGTTTCTCTGTTAGGCCCAATCCATTTGCAAATTTCTCAAAATGCTCTCGCTTCAGCTTTTTCTTTTTCCCTTGTAAGGTGAGCGCAAGTTCCTCGGTATCTTCAGGAAATACTACGGATACGTTGAGCAAGTCATAAGCAGGAGCTAATGTCCATCCTGATGGGCTTTCCATCATTGAAAAATTTTTGAGGTGCATATCATTGTTTCCGGTAAGGAAACTAAAAACCGCAAGTTCAAAGTAAAAGAGCTTATCCAGCAGTGTGTTGCTCGAATAATCGTCAAGGGCTTTGCCAACCTTCTCCATGGAGCTTTTGTATTTGTCAAAAGCTTCTGTTATCTGAAACATATCCAGCATGTGAATTTTTTCCCCTTCAGCGGTTCGGTCTACCCTTTTGGTGATATAGGATAACTCCCCCGATTGTAGCCTTATTAAACTTGATGGGACAACTCGAATTCCAAAGGCCTCTGCCATCCTCATTGTTACATGCTCATTTTGGGGCATTTCCTCAAACCGCTCGGAAGGTGGCTTAAAGATGAAGTTCCCGCCAAGTGCACCAACTACTGTTAATCTACTTTGTTTGTTCAGTTTTGCTTCATTTATAACAGACATAGATAGTTTGGGCTGTACACCTGGCACGGCCACACTTTGCTCTATCACGTTTTTAGCCAGTTCTGCCATTTGGTTAAGCGTGTAGGGAATGGTTGGAGGTATAGGAGTGCCAAAAAAAGTGAGACTACACTTTTCGTGATAATCCACTTCCCCGTTTAGTGGTTGATAGCAGTACAGGCATTTATTCTTCATCATCTGCGGTTAAGGGATGTACACTTACGGCTCCGATACAATTTTGGCAACAGGCCAGCAGTAGACCCATCCGGTCGCTACGGTTTATCTTCCAGCTTTCTGAAGCAATGTCCAGCAACCACCCTTCCGGTATCAATCCCTCAAAGAAGGGGAAAAGCTGTTTGTCCGTGTAAGGTTCGTCCCTTACAGGCATGGTAAAGGATAGGAACAGTTGAGGATGATTCTTGATGTACTCCGGGTCGTATTGAAATACAAATTCGCCATCATCAGACTCGGTGATTATTCCAGCTAAATAATCTTTGTAAAAAACCTTGCCCAGCCTCATTTAGCTAATTCTTTAATGTTTACGGGAGCCAGTTCATGCCCAAACAGGTTTAATACCAGATTAACCTTATCCATATTGAGATTGGTTTTGCCCTGTTCTATTTTACGAACTACGGTAAGGGCTACACCAGCCCTTTCGGCAAATTCTTCCTGAGTGAGGTTAACTGCTTTTCTGCGTTCTTTCACAAACTCGGCTATAGCTGTCATTATATGCTTTTGAATATAATTTAGAGTAAATGTAGTAAATTATATGTATTTAGATATAATTATTGTGATAAACGTGATTTTATATGCGTTTACATATAATTCCATTTGAGCCTAACCATTTGATCGAATTTTGGCTTGGTAAATAGCAATGGTCAATAGGGCCGGCACCAACAATTATCACATCTTTCATCCCCAATTTTACGTAATTACTTTAGTAATGTTTAACGGAAGTGCATTTTTTGAACAGGCCGTTCATAAGGCCTACTTTCGCCAAATCATTGTATGAAACTAAGCGTAATAATACCTACATATCAGGAGGAGCAGTCTATCGGAGATTTGGTGGAGCATCTGCTAAATTGTGATAAGCAAAACCAGATAGAAGTACTGGTGTGTGATGGAGGTAGTAAGGATGATACCTTGCTGCTTGCCGAAAGGGCAGGGGCGAAGGCTTTTGTTTCTCCTAAAAGAGGCAGGGCAAGCCAGCTTAATTATGGGGCGAGCATAGCAACAGGTGAACTTTTATACTTTTTACATGCTGATGCCTTTCCACCAAAATCTTTTGTTAAGGATATAATCTCAGCCATTGAGCTAGGCTATGATTTTGGAAATTTCCGCCAGGAAATAAAATCCAAAAACAGATTGGTGCGCTTTAATAGTTATTTCAGCCGGCTTAATGGGCGAGTGGCCAGTGGCGGTGATCAGTCGCTATTTATAACCCGTGAGCTGTTTTCTAAGTTAAAAGGTTATCGCGAGGATTTACTTTTTATGGAAGACTACGACCTTTTTGGCCGTGCCCGATTAGTGGGAGAAAATATTAAGATACCCAAGAGCCTTGAGATTATAGATAGAAAATACACCCACAATAGCTTCCTGCGGGTTAATCTATCCAACCTTACCATTCTCATACTGTACCAGTTAGGGGTTCATCCAAATAAGCTTTATCCCTTGTATAAATCCTGGATAAAGGGACCGAGGTATAAGGGGTTGACTGAGTAGTTCTTCAAATACTTTGATTTCATTCTTGCAATATTTCATGCAATTGGCGTTTTCAGTGAGCTAAGTTTTTACCTTTCGCTCATGAAAAAAATATGGTTCATCTTACCTGTTTTATTAGCCTATTCTTGTACGGAGCCTTCTGCTATAGTTGAGAATGAAGCCTTTGGTGAGGCTCAGGGCAGTACTTATAGTGTGAAGTTTATTAGCGGTGGCGAGCAGGACTTAAAGCCCGCCTTTGATAGCATCTTTAGGGCTTTTGATGAATCCATGAGTACGTATAAGGCCGATTCAAGAATTTCTGCTGTAAATGCTGGGGATACGTCTATTAAAGTTGACCCTATGTTTATTTCTGTGCTGAAAAGGTCTTTTGCTATGGCAGAGGAAACACAAGGCCAGTTTGATGTTACTGTGGGCCCATTGGTTGATTTATGGGGTTTTGGTAAAAAAACTCATCTCGAAATTGATAGTGTAAAGATTGACTCTACAAAGCAGTTTGTGGGCTATAAAATGGTCTCTGTGAATAATGATGAGGTAAAAATCCCCAAAGGATTTAGAATAGACTTTAATGGAATAGCCCAGGGCTATACTGTAGATGTAATCGCTGCTTTTTTAGAAAAGAAAGGTATAGAGCGCTACATGGTTGAAGTTGGTGGTGAAGTGCGTGCTAAGGGCCTAAACAGAATGAATGAGCCCTGGAAAATTGGTATTGACAGACCACCGGAATTAAATATGCACACACAATTGACCCTATATCTGGTTTTCCGGCTCGTAACCAATTGTTGAGTGCCACATTGATAGCTAGCAACTGTATGGATGCAGATGGCTATGCTACAGCCTGCATGGTAATGGGTACAGAAAAAGCTCTAAAGTTTGTAGAAGCCAAGCCGGATTTAGAGGCCTATCTCATTTACTCAGATGAAAATGGAGATTGGAAAGTGGCCCAATCCAGTGGCTTTGCGGCTTATATTGTAAAATAATTATGCAGCCTCCTTATCTTCTTTTTTACACTGCTCGCTTGGTGCTGCACCACAAAATCCACAAGCTTCACCTTCTTTATTTAAAAATGGGCTGTTGCTGGCACAAGTGCCTGAAAATTCTCCATCTTTTTTTGCCCAAATTTTTATGGCAATCCCTGCAAAGGCAAGGGCTAAAAATACTGCTGCTATTATAAAAACCTGCATACTTACTTATTTCAAATTAGGTTAATGTACGGAGCCAATAATGTTAACTTCTGGTCTTAAATCAACCCCAAAAATTTCTTTAACCGATTTTTTTATATCCATTGCCAGAGTCACAATTTCCTTGCCAGTGACATTGCCATGATTTACTAAAACAAGAGCTTGTTTTTCATGTACCCCTGCATCTCCTCTGCGGAAACCCTTCCAGCCGGCCTTATCAATCATCCAGCCTGCAGCCAGCTTTACACTATTGCTTGGGGCGGGGTATGCCACTATTTCAGGGAATTTTTCCTTCAGTTTGTCAAAATGGATTTGAGGTACCACTGGGTTTTTGAAAAAGCTGCCACTATTTCCTAAAACCTTTGGGTCAGGGAGTTTACTGCTGCGGATGTTACAAACAGCTTCTGAAATAGAATATATATTTCGGTCGTGTCCAAGTCTATCTATCTCTTCTTCTATTGCTCCATAGCGAGTATCCAGCTTGTGGTCTTTGTTGGTTAACTCAAAAAACACTCGGGTAATAATGTACGCACCTTTTCCCTTTCTCTTGAAGTAGGAATCACGATAACCAAAGTTGCATTCTTTTTTGGTGAAAATTTCAAATTCGCCAGTTGTGGTGTTGAGTGCCTCAAGGTGATGAAAGGTGTCTTTCATTTCCACGCCATAGGCGCCAATATTTTGGATAGGAGCAGAACCCACATTACCTGGGATAAGAGATAAGTTTTCAAGCCCTCCTAGGCCGTTCTTCAAGGTCCAGAGGACAAACTCATGCCAGTTTTCACCAGCCATTACGGAGACTAAAGTTTTATTGCCATCACTCTTTTCCACCCATTTTACGGTGAGTGAAATTTTTAACACCAGGCCTTCAAAGTCTTCAGTTAGGAGCATATTGCTACCACCTCCAAGTATTAGCTTGGGCAGCTCGTACAATTCATGATGAACTATCCAAAGAAGGTCATCAACCGTTCGGGCATCAAAAAAATACTGAGCTTTTACATCTACCCCAAAGGTGTTGTAGGGTTTTAACGACTTGTTTTCTTCTATGTTTCTGTTTTGTATCACAGCAATGTTCCAGGGTAAGCCTTAAGTGCAGCTCTTATTATTTCTACCGATTCTTTCAGGTCACTTTTTTGTAACACGTAGGCTAATCTAACTTGGTTGAGTCCCATGCCTGGGGTGGCATAAAATCCTTCTGCCGGGGCAATCATAACTGTTTTTCCGTCCACTTCAAAAGTTGATAGCAGCCATTGCGCAAAACGCTCAGCATTATCTACAGGTAAAGATGCCATGGCATAAAATGCGCCTGTAGGCTTTGGGCAAAAAACGCCTTCAATACTATTCAGCCCATCAACCAAAATGTCTCTACGGGCCACATATTCTTCCTTTACTTCGGCAAAGTACTCTGGTCCTGTTGATAGAGCAGCTTCAGATGCAATCTGGGCTAGGGTGGGAGGGCTTAAACGCGCCTGTGCAAACTTCATGGCGGTAGCCATTACTGCCTTGTTTCTTGATATCATGCAACCGATACGTGCTCCACACATGCTGTATCTTTTAGATACGGAGTCAATAACAATGGCGTGTTCATCCAATCCCTCCAAGGTAAGTATGGAATGGTGCTCGGCACCATCATAGGCAAATTCGCGATAAACCTCGTCTGCAATCAGATAGATATCATGCTTTAATGCAAGGTCACGAAGCTGATTTAGCTCTTCCAGTGTATATAAATATCCGGTTGGGTTACCCGGATTACAAATCATAATAGCTTTTGTCTTATCCGTAATTAACTTTTCAAATTCGGCTATCTCTGGTAGGGCAAAGTCTTCGCTAATTCTTGAAGTTACCGGAACTACATTTACTCCGCTGGCAATTCCAAAACCGTTGTAATTGGCGTAAAATGGTTCGGGAATAATTATTTCATCGCCAGCATCAGTAATTGAGTTCAAGGTGAAAATAATGGCCTCTGAACCACCAGTAGTCACAATCAAATCATCAGCAGTAATGTTAATACCAACCTTACTGTAATAGTTAACCAAGCCTTCTCTGTAAGATTGAAACCCCGCTGAGTGGCTGTATTCCAATACTGCTATTTCAGAGTTACGAACCGCATCCATCGCGGCTTGTGGCGTTTTTATATCGGGCTGCCCAATATTTAGGTGGAATACTTTACGGCCCTTGCTTTTAGCCTTTTCCGCAAACGGAACGAGTTTACGTATTGGAGATTCGGGCATGGTTAAGCCCTTTATAGAGATTGCTGGCATGTTACTAATGCTTATTTTTTTTCAAAAAAAAACCCTCTTGGTTTAACCAAGAGGGTGCAAATGTAATTTTTATAAGTCTTTTATTTAGACTCCTGCATCATTGAGGTTTTCTCCTCTTTTACCGGAGTTGTTTGTACTGGCTGTGGAGCCTTTACAACACCTTTTATGTGTACTACTTTACTTGCGTTAGAAGCATTAGAAGTTACAGTTACGCTTTTGCTGAATTGACCAACTCTTTGAGTGTCATACTTCACTTTCATTACTCCTTTTTCACCCGGAGCGATTGGTTCTCTTGGCCAGGTAGGTACAGTACATCCACATGATCCTACAGCTTGAGTAATAATTAATGGCTCTTTACCCGTGTTTTTGAAAACAAATTCTCTCGATCCGTCCGAACCTTTTTCAATTGTTCCGTAATCAATGGTTTCCTTTTCAAAGGTAATTTCAGCGGCATTTGGGTTTGATTCCTGCGCGTAGGCAAAAGTCCCTGCTGCGATGAATGTAAGTGCTAACAAAAGCTTTTTCATGGTAATTTTTCTTTTAGATGGACAAATTTAACGTTAAATACTTTTCTAATAAAACTATCAGTGAGTTCGCTAAAAATGTGCCAAAAAGGTGAAGCTGTAGAAATTACAATTTTTACCTTTGGCGATTCTATTTTGAAAATTCCCGTAAACCCGCCTATAATGAGCATTCCGGCAAATTTTGATTACAACACCAAGGAACGTGAGTGGTATAAATACTGGCTCGAAAATAAGTTCTTTGAATCTACTCCTGATGAGCGAAAGCCATATACCATTGTGATTCCACCACCCAATGTTACAGGTGTTTTGCACATGGGGCACATGCTAAACAATACTTTGCAGGATGTAATAATCAGAAGGGCCAGGATGCAGGGTTTTAACGCTTGCTGGGTACCGGGAACCGATCATGCTTCTATTGCTACCGAAGCAAAGGTGGTTTCAAAACTTAAGGATGATGGTATTGACAAAGATTCGCTTACACGTGATGAGTTTTTGGAACATGCTTGGGAGTGGACGCATAAACATGGTGGGATAATCCTGGAACAATTAAAGCGTTTGGGTGCCTCTTGCGACTGGAGTCGTGAGGCTTTTACCATGGATGAGGTACGCAGCGAATCCGTAATCAATGTGTTTATTGACCTTTATAAGAAAGGATTGGTGTATCGCGGTTACCGTATGGTAAACTGGGATCCACAGGCTAAAACTACATTATCTGACGAAGAGGTAATTCACAAGGATGTAAACGCTAAGTTGTATTACATCAAATATAAAATTGAAGGTGAGGATGATTTTTTAACCATCGCCACCACGCGCCCTGAAACTATTTTTGGTGATACGGCCATTTGTATAAATCCGGAAGATGAGCGTCATCAACACCTAAAGGGCAAACGCGCCATTGTGCCTATTGCCAACCGTAGCATCCCAATTATTGAAGATGATTATGTGAGCCTTGAGTTTGGAACCGGTTGCCTAAAAGTAACCCCAGCCCATGATATTAATGATAAGGCCATTGGTGACCGCCATAACCTTGAAGTGATTGATGCACTTAATGCTGATGGAACCCTAAACAGCTTTGGTCTTCATTATAATGGAAAGGACAGGTTTGTGGTTAGGAAGGAAATCTCCAAAGAATTGGAAGACTTAGGCCAACTGCAAAAAGTAGAAGATTACGCCACTTCCGTGGGAACCAGTGAGCGCACAGGAGCGGTTATAGAGCCGCGCTTGTCTGATCAGTGGTTTTTGAAGATGAAGGACATTGCTGAGCCAGCACTTACCAATGTGATGAACGATGAAGTGCAGCTCATCCCTGAAAAGTTTAAGAACACCTACCGCCATTGGATGGAGAATGTACACGACTGGAACATTTCGCGCCAGCTTTGGTGGGGCCACCAAATACCAGCCTATTACTATGGTGATGGTAAGGATGATTTTGTTGTAGCTGAGTCTTTGGAAGAAGCCGCTAAAATGGCTTTGGAAAAATCAGGAAAGGCCATTGCAGTAGCTGATCTTACTCAGGATAAGGATGTACTTGATACATGGTTTAGCAGTTGGTTGTGGCCTATTTCGGTGTTTGATGGGATTCGTAATCCGGATAATGTAGAGATTAATTATTACTACCCAACACAGGATTTGATTACGGCCCCGGAGATTCTCT